>DAOURA010000045.1 GCA_030625325.1 Marinosulfonomonas sp. | reverse complement strand
AATGCCTTGCGCCGCCAGTGACTGGGTTACAATTTCGCCCTTCCAGGTTTTCACAAATTCGTCCGAGGCATGCTGCAACATACAACCACCGCAGGACTTGAAATGCGAACAGGGCGGCGACACCCGATCCGGCGACGGGGTGATGATTTTAACGTCTGACAGGCGGTCCCCCTTCGGGGTGCCATGCACAACTTCACCCGGCAGGGCCATTGATGCAAATACCGGGCCGGGGGCTATCCCATCCCCAAGGTGGCCAAGACGTTCAATCGTAATTTCGGTGGTCATCATCAATCCAGTTCAACAGGGTGCGCGCACCCTTTGCGGTGCGAATGGGGTGTACGGTCAAACCGGGGGCCTGTGCAATCGCCTGCGCGATTTGAACAATGCCCAAATGAAAAACCAGTGGTCCGGTGATCTTTCCCAGTGCGATAGACATTGTGATTTTCAAAGCCTGCACACCCTACAATCATCACCCGCTTCATTCAGCGGCCTCAGCCTCAGTTAGGCCAATGAAGCCACCAGACTGACGGTTCCAGTAACGGGAATACAGCCCGCCACTGGCCAACAGGTCCGAATGGGTGCCCTGTTCAACGATACGGCCCTGATCCATCACCACGATCCGGTCCATCCGGGCGATGGTGGACAGGCGGTGCGCAATCGCCAGTACGGTTTTGCCCTGCATCACGGTTTCAAGGGCGGATTGAATTTCCGCCTCCACTTCTGAATCAAGGGCGCTGGTGGCTTCGTCCAGCACAAGGATTGGGGCGTCTTTCAAGATTGCGCGGGCAAGGGCAATGCGCTGACGCTGACCGCCTGACAGTTTCACGCCCCGTTCCCCCAGAAACGCGCCATAACCCGTGCGCCCCTTGTGGTCCTGCAAGTCCTGAATAAATTCATGTGCCTCGGCCTTAACGGCCGCATCGTGCATTTCGGCCTCGGATGCATCCGGGCGACCATACAGGATGTTTTCGCTGGCCGGGCGGTTAAACATGGCCGTTTCCTGCGTAACCATCCCGATATTGCGCCGCAGGGTTTTCTGGGTGACGTGGCTAATGTTTTGACCATCAATCAGAATTTCACCCGATTCGGTGTCATACATCCGCAACAACAACGCAACCAATGTTGATTTACCCGCCCCCGACGCACCAACAATCCCCAGTTTTTCACCGGGATGAATGGTCAGGTTGATATTGGAAATTCCGCCAATATCGCGCCCATAGGCAAAGCTGGTATTCACAAATTCAACCTTTGCATTGCTGACATTCAGCGCGGCGGCGTCAACCCCGTCAACCAACCCGTGGGGGGGTGTCAGGGTGATCATGCTGTCTTCGACCACGCCGATATTGGAATAAATCTGCATCAACGTAAAACTGACCCAGCCAACCATCTGGCCCAGACGGATAGAAATTGCCCCGGCGGCGGCAATGTCGCCCTCGGACGCCTGGCCGATTGACCACAGATACGCCGTGCCCCCAATCAATGACGCCGGTAAAACCCCGGCAAGGGTCATCAGAACAAACCGGAAATTCGCGGACAGCCGCCCCCAAACCAATGATTTGTCACGCAACAGATCAATGGCTTCGTGCGCGGCCGCGTCTTCGTGGTTGTCATGCCCGAATAGTTTGACGGTTTTAATGTTTGTAATCGTATCAACCAGTTGCCCGGTCACAACCGTGCTGGCGTTCGCCCGTTCGCGTGATTGCACCCGCGCCCGCGGCAAGAACCAGCGCACAAGGAAAAAATACGCCACCAGCCAAACCAACAGGACCATCGCAACCCGGTAATCGATCGACATAATCAGAAAAATCGACGCGATGACCGAAATAAGGGCAAAGGCCCCGACGTTGACCGTTTCAACCACCACTTCTGACAACGCACGCGCGGCCTGTGTTTCCTTGGTTGCAATTCGCCCGGCAAAATCATCGTCAAAAAACTGAATTGAATGGCCCAGCGTCCAGCGCGAAATGCGTGACAGAACCATGGCAATGACATTAGGCCCCAGAACATACAGGTTAAACAGCGCACCCAGCCCAATGATAATGGGGCGCAAAACCACAAAAAACCCGATCAGCGTGGCAAACAACCAGATATTTTCTGACAGGAACCGCTCGGCCCCGCTTTGGACAACGGCATCTATCACCATCCCCAGCAAAACAGCCGTAAATGCCTCAAGCGAACCAACGGCCCCTGCAAGTATCGAAGCCACAGCAATAACAGGAAAGGCCCCGCGGATCGCCCACACAAAGAACCGCCCCAGTGTTCGGGGCGGCGGCCCGTCGGCGGGGGCGTAAGGGTCTATCAGGTTGGCGAACTTCACTTTGCGGACTCCTCAGTGCCGATAAACCCACCCGACTGGCGGTTCCAGAATTTGGAATAAAGGCCCCCGGTCGCCAGTAAATCTTTGTGGCTGCCTTGCTCTACAATGCGGCCGTCATCTATCACGATGATCCGGTCCATCACCGATATGGTAGACAACCGGTGCGCAATGGCAATAACGGTTTTGCCCTGCATCACACCGTAAAGGGTGTTTTGAATTGCGGCCTCTACTTCGCTGTCGAGCGCGGATGTTGCTTCGTCCAGCACAAGGATTGGCGCATCTTTCAAAATCATCCGGGCAATGGCAATGCGCTGACGCTGGCCACCGGACAGTTTTATCCCCCGTTCACCCACCTGGGCGTTATAGCCGGTGCGCCCTTGCGGATCCTGAAGCAATTGAATGAAATCATGGGCTTCGGCGTGCCTGGCGGCCCTGATCATGTCATCTTCAGTGGCGCCGGGATTGCCATACAAAATGTTGGCCCGCACGGAACGGTGTAACAACGAACTATCCTGTGTCACCACGCCTATTGCGCGCCGCAGGCTGCCTTGGGTCACTGAACTAATGTCCTGATCATCAATGTAAATTGTGCCCTGCTCCGCATCACGAAACCGCAATAACAAGTTCACAAGTGACGATTTCCCAGCACCTGAGCGCCCAATCAGGCCAACTTTTTCGCCCGGCCTTATGGTCAGACATACCTTGTCTAACCCACCCTGATCCTTGCCATAATGATGGGTCAGATTGTCAAACCGGATTTCACCATTTGTAACGCTTAGATGCTTATCACTTTGGTCAATTACAGAATGGGGAACCGCGACCGATCGCAGCCCCTCACGAATAACACCCGCATGTTCGAACAGGCGAATTGTGACCCACATGATCCAGCCACTCATCCCGTTCAGGCGAACGGTCAGGGCAGACACGGCAGCGACCTGGCCAATGCTAACCTCACCGTTGATCCAGAAATACACTGCCGAGCCGATGACACCGACAAACAGGATACCGTTAATCAGGTTCAGCCCAAGGCTAAGTTCCGTCATCAACCGCGTAAAACGCTGGATTCGCAAACGCAGGCGGCGCATGGCCGACAGGACATAGGCCTGTTCCTGCGGGCCATCGGAAAACAGTTTTACCGTTTCCATGTTGGAATAGGCATCCACCACACGGCCCGTCACCATTGAACGGGCATCTGACCATTTTTCCGACGCAACCGCGACCCGCCCGGCAACCCATTTTGTATAGGCAAGATAAGCCACCAGCCATAAGATAAGCGGCACCGAAATGCGCACATCAATCTGCGTCAGCAAAATCATCGCACCAGCCACATAGGTCACTGAATACCAGATGCCTTCGAACATCATATAAACGCTGTCTTCAACGGCCGGGCCCATTTGCATGACCCGGTTGGACAAACGCCCGGCAAAATCGTTTTGAAAGAACCCCATTGATTGGCCCAGCATGTGGCGGTGTGCGCGCCAACGCACCCGTTCCTGCATGTTTCCGGCCAGCGTTTGTTCTAAGAACAAGTGGTTCAGCACAATCAAAAATGGGCGCAAAAACATCACCAACAGGGCAACCATGATAATTTCTCTTTGGTGGGTTTGCCAAAAATTGGCCGCCCCGGTGGTTGTCATGATGTCAATCAAACGGCCAGCGTAATAGATCATCCACGCCTCAAACATGGCGACCATCATCCCGGTCAACAACATGACCGGCAACCAGCGCCTGAACGGGCGCAATTGTTCTTTGTAATAGTCCCACAGACCTGCGGGCGGGGTTCCTGTCTCGTATTCCTGAAATGGATCAACGAGGTTCTCAAACAGCTTATACATGCCGTTCACCTATAATTTTAACGATGTAAGTAAGGGTTTGTTCGGGGCGGGTGGGTTTAAGAGGTGTACATGACACGCAACACAGCGGTCGGGACAAGTCGGAATCCACCCTTGGATGCCGTCAGGACATCACCACGAAAACCGGGCGCCCCTAAATATGTCTTTAACCGAATAAACATGGGCGCGAGCATAGCCAATAGTTTTGCAAAAGCAATTGCCGAACCCTTCATAGAAAAATCAGAACTGCGGACCCCGCCAATGCCACCGCCATGATGCGCAAAAACACCACCCACGCCCCGTGGCTTTTTAGCAAATATGCCAACAGTGACCCGGTGTAAGTCCAGAACAGGCAAACAAACAGGTTTATCCCTGAAAACGCCAGTGCCAGCCGGATTGCTTCGCCAGACGGGGAAAGACCTGCGCCATACCCTGATGACGCCGCCAGCGCCACGGCCCAGATTTTGGGGTTGATCCACTGGAATAGTACCGCCTGAACAAAGGTAAATGGCTTGTCGGTTTCCTGTTCTTTGGGGGGGGCGGCGCGAAACAGTTTCCACGCCATCCAAAGTATCCAACCCCCCGCCAGTATTTTCAAGACCATCGTCAGGCCTGGGCGCGCCACAAGCAGGGCCGCAACCCCCAGACCAGTCAGCGCCGCAATAATACCAACCCCAACGGCCACCCCAAAAAGATGCGGCAACGTGCGCCTGAACCCAAATCGCGCACCTGACGCCGACAACATGATCACATTTGGCCCCGGCGAAAACAGCCCGGCAAACACAAACAGATAAAGCGGGTCAATAAGTTGCATCATCTACTGCCCAAACAAAAACAAAACCGACAGCGCGATCATCAGCGCCATCGTTCGGTTAAACCACATCAGACGACCCGGCGTGTTCAGCCAGCGGGTAATACCTGCGCCAAACCCAACCCAGACCATCGCACTGCATATTCCGACGCCAACGAATACCAACGTAACAATCGGAATAACATATCCGGCATTGTCGCCACTGATAAATTGCGCCGTCACCGCGATTACCATCGCCCAGGCCTTGGGGTTGATCCACTGAAAGGCCGCCGCTTCGTAATATCGCATCGGCCGCGCCCCACCCGAAGCCGATGAAATCCCCCCGGATGTCATGATTTTCCACGCCAGCCACAACATCACCCCAACCGCCAGCCAACGGATGGCTTCGCGCAACAGGGCGCTGGCTTCGAACACTTGCCCCAGGAAAAAGCCGACAATAATAAACATCGACGGCAGGCCAATCATTATCCCGGCAATATGGGGAACCGTCCGGCGCACACCAAAATTTGCACCCGAACTGGCCAGCATCACATTATTTGGCCCCGGCGGCAGCGTTAAAGAAACGGCCAGCATAAACAGAGATAGCAGGGCTTCGGGGGTCATGGCACATCCTTTAGGTCACATTTATTGACCTAGTTTGAGTTTCTGCCAAGTTTTCCCGGCGGTCAAGCCAGAAGCTGTGATCGGGTGGCTTTGAAATCCGAATTGACCCAGCGGTCTTCCAGTTCTTTCATCCGCTTGCCAAGGGCAACACCCTGATAGGCGGGCATCAGGTCGGCGGCTTTTATCGGGAAAACCTGCGCACCACCCCGTTGCGCGTCACCCCGAAACCCCGGCTGAACCGGCTGGCCCAGCGCGGCACACAGCAACAGGTGCCCATCAATCGCCGCCTGCGCCCCATAGCGATAGCCAAGTTGGGCGGCCGGATCACCGCTTTCGGCAACATCCCTTAATACGCTTAGGCGCATGGTTTCCTTGCGGCTTAGGCGTAGGCGTTCACCAATATCCGTGCCGCCCAACACCGCCAGCCTGCGGATCGCGTCCGGGGGTTCGCCCGCTTCCAGATGAACCAGCGGCGCCAAAGACCTGTGATCAGCACCGGGCAAAATAGCGGCCAAAACCCCGGCCTGCGCCATCGCCGCCACAGCCGGGGCAGGGTCTTTGGCGGACAGCAATTTTTTGATCTCTGAACCAACACGTTCCTTTGAAAGTGTCTCTAACCCTGACAAATTCGCCGATATTGCCGCCAGGGCCTCGGCGTCCATGCCACCGGCCGGATCACCGTACCACGCATGAAAGCGAAAAAACCGAAGGGTGCGAAGGTAATCTTCCTTTATTCTGGCATCAGCATCATCAATAAACCGAACCCGCGCCGCGCGCAGATCATCCAGACCGTTTAACGGGTCAAAAACCTGCCCCGTCTGATCCGCATAAAGCGCATTCATGGTGAAATCACGCCGGCGCGCGTCATCGGTTATATTGTCTGAATACGACACCACCGCGCGACGGCCATCGGTTTCAATATCTTTGCGAAAGGTTGTGATTTCGTGGCCAATGCCCCCCGACACCACGGTAACTGTCCCGTGTTCAATACCCGTTGGAACAGGCTTTAGCCCCGCCGCTTTTGCCAGTTCAATCACCTGATCAGGCAACAGGTCCGTTGCGATGTCCACATCCCAAACCGCCACCCCCAACAGTGAATTGCGCACACACCCACCAACAAAATATGCCCGGTGCCCGGTGCTGTTGAGGACCGTCATCACCTTTTGGGTGGCCGGGCATGTCAGCCAATCACCGGTTACATGGCTCATAACGCCAACCTTTCGGCCAGCCCGCGCAGTATCCGCGCGGTGGCCCCCCAGATGTAATAGGGACCAAAAGGCACCGTGTAATATTTGTGATGAACCCCGTTCCAACTGCGTGACTGCACCTGAAAACTGGTTAAATCAGCAAGGTGTGACAGGGGAACCCAGAACACTTCGTCCACTTCGCCGGGTTCCGGTTTTGGATCAAATGTGACCCTAACATGGGCCAAAACCGGGGTTATGCAAAACCCGGTTACCGTTTCATGGGTGGGCAGGGTTCCCAGAATTTCAACATTTTCGCGGGGCAGGCCAATTTCTTCGTGGGCCTCACGAAGGGCCGCATGGGTCGGGGTCGCATCTGTTGGGTCCACCTTACCACCGGGAAAGGCAATCTGACCCGGATGGTGTTTCAGGGCCACGGCCCGCTTGGTCAGGACAACCCCCAACCCCGCGTCACCCTTTTGCAGCGCCACCAGAACCCCGGCCGGGCGAAGTTGGCGGTTTTGGGGCCTGAACGCCCCATCATTCAGATCAAAGTCTGACGAAACCTCAGACGATTTTTCCAGTGCCGCCCTTATGTGGTGCAGATCAATCAGGCCTGTCACCAGACGCATCCCCGGCTTGGAAACCCAAGGTATCAGGTGAAAATTCGTAGTGAGAGCCGCAAAACTGGCAATCAGCGGTGACAATTCCGGCGTCAGTGGTCATGTGGGCGATGTCCTTGGCGGAATAGATCGACAGGCTTTCACGCACCTTTTCTGGTGAACAGCTACAGCCAAATTCAACAGATTGCGCATCGAACGCCCGTGGGCCTTCTTCGTGAAACAGACGAACCAACAGTTCCGTGGGCTGGACCGTGGGGCCAACCAATTCAAGGGCTTCGACCGAATTCAACAGAACATTTGCACGGTTCCAGTTATCCCCCCTGTCACTGGGATCTTGGGCCAAATCCCCTTGGTTAGTGTCTGTTTTGGCCGATGGTGACGCCTTTGGCATGTGTTGCAACATCATGCCACCACCACGCCAGCCAGCGGCCCCCCCCGGCATTTGGGATCGGCCATAAGACAGTTCAAACCGCGTTGGTATCTGTTCAGACTGGGCAAAATAGGTTTCAGCGCAGGCCGACAGGGATCCGCCAGAAATTGGTGTGATGCCCTGATAGGGGGTGGTGCCCTTCCCTTGATCAATAAGAATTGCAAAGTGGCCACTGCCGATCTGATCAAATGGCGCACCGCCCTCTGTCAGGCGGTCCTTATCAAAGCTGGCATAGGCCCGAATGCGCGCCGGTTCACCCGGCACCTGCGGGCCGTAATAGTCAGTTGCAATAATACGGGCCGGGCCATTGCCACGGATTTGCAGGGAAAGTTTCCAGCGCAGTTTAATTGATTCACCAATCAGGGCGGTCAACAGAACGGCCTCTGCAATCAGGGCCTCTATCTGGGGGGGGTAGTTATGTTGCCCCAACACAGTGCCAAGCACGTTATCAAGGCGGGCAACCCGCCCCCGAACATCCGAGCGATCCAGTTGAAATGGCAGGACGGTGTTGTCCCACGCGATGTGATTTCCAAGTGACATGGGTTTCCTTACGCAGGTCAGCTTGGCATACCGTGTCTGTCAGACAGGGGCAACCAAACCCAGGGGGGTAAAATATGATCCGACGGTATGGTGAACCCGTTCAGGACCGGCGTTATGTAATGCGCCCCGGCGCCTATGCAATACTTTTTCGCAAAGGTCAGTTGTTGCTGACCCATCAACAGGGCGAAAATTCTGAATTTCAACTGCCGGGTGGTGGTATTGACCTCGGCGAATCTGCAATCAGCGCCCTGCACCGTGAAGTTATGGAAGAAACCGGTTGGAAAATTGCCGCCCCACGCCGGATCGGGGCCTATCGGCGGTTTGTATTCATGCCAGAATACGACCTTTGGGCAGAAAAACTGTGCCATGTATATCTGGCGCGCCCGGCCTTGCCCCACGGCCCACCCCGTGAACAGGGGCATACAGCAATTTGGGCAACACCTGAATTTACCCTTCAGGCGCTGGCCGATGCCGGATCCCGGGCCTTTGTTCAGACTATGTTTGGTTAGTTTTTGCCCTGCGGTGGCCCACTATATTCCAACAAAACGGCCGAAACATCATCCGGAAAAGCACTACTGCCGGCATACTTGGAAAGATCAAACAGCAGCGCCGTAAAAAAATCATCGCCACCAAGTACTGCGTTTTGGTGCAGAATTTTTGTTAACCCTTCTTCATCAAGCAGAACATCCAATTCATTTGGGCATTCAACGATCCCATCCGATGCCACAAACAGCCTGTCGCCTTTTCTAAGGGTAACTTCAAAATCAGACCATGATGCACCATCGATCAAACCAATCGGCAGGCCACCGTCACCACAATGTTCAATAGTACCATCTGCACGTTGCAGGGGCACATTCGGGTGGCCACACTGAACCAGACTGGCAACCCCGGTTTCCATATCAAAATGCCCCAAAAGCATGGTAAAATACAGTTCAGTTTCCATTTCCCGCAGCATTAGCTGATTTAACATGCCTGCCGCTTCTGCCGGGGATCGGGGTACAACCTGACCACGGCTGTCTTTTGTCAGGGCAATGTTTTGGTCTGCTGTATCGCCGGTCAGATACGCCGCCAGCCGGGCCGTCATCAGCGCCGACGCCACACCATGGCCCGACACATCGATGGAAAAAATACCAAAACGGGTTTTGGAAATTTTAAAAAGCCCAACCAGATCACCACCCACACGCCCGCTTGAATGTAATAACAAAGACACCTGCGCGGCCCCAAAATCATAGAACCTTTCACGGATAAGGGACTGTTGCAGTTTTTGTGCCTCTATCAGGTCGCGATCAAGGGAATCGTAAAGGGTGCTGATTTTGCCAAGGGTTTCACTGACCAGACGGTTTTTTTCAGTCAGCTCGCGCTCCATTTTTAAAATACGCTCACCTGCTTTAATTCTTGCCCTTAATTCCATTGCAGCCACAGGTTTGGTCAGAAAATCATCGGCCCCCACATCAAGGCCGTGCGCCACTTCACCCTTGTCCGACTTGGATGTGATCAGAATAAAATAGCCATATCGTGTGTTTTTAAGGGCGCGGAATGCCTTGCAAAACTCCAGACCATCCATGCCGTCCATCATCCAATCACTAAGAACCAGATCAATATTTTCAGTTTTGCATATTTCCAGCGCGGCGGTGCCTGATTCCGCTTCGAAAACAGTATACCCCCAACGGGCCAAAACAACGGCCAAGATACGGCGCTGCAACTTACTGTCATCGACAAGCAGCACCCGCTCCACCCCATGGTGATCAGACACCGTGGCCCTGTTAATCTGTTCTTTCTGGTAATCCACAAACCACCCACAAACTTTATACTGCTATTTTCCAAGCTTTAGACCGCTTTGGGTTCACAAGGCGTTAAATTTGAACTTGCTGATAGCTTTGGATGGCCTGGTGTAATTTGTTAACCTGGGTTGGTTATCGTCCTTATGTCTTCTTTCAGGTGGTTCAATTGTCAGGGCTTAAAATGATTTGCTTAAAGTTGATTTGCTGGAAACAGGTTAACGCCCTGTGTGAAGAAGTCGGTGACGATGTTTTTGCCAGCGTGTTTGACGTTTTTCTTGAAGAAGTCGAAGAAACCCTTGGCGGGCTGGCGCAAATTCAGGACCCAAAACAGCTTGAGGCAGCATTGCATTTTCTAAGGGGAAGCGCGCTAAGTCTTGGATTTAATGAATTTGCCCGGCTTTGTGGTGATGGTGAAAAACAAGCGGGCAACAATGAACTACAGGTTATCAATTTAAGCGCGGTCAAGGACTGTTATGAAGCCTCTAAGCAGGAATTCATAAAGGAAAAATTCGCCTGACATACGGCCTGAACAGGGCGGTTTGTATTTTCCGCAGGTAAAAACCATATCCACACTGGGTTTTAGGCGTATTTTTGCCAAACCAGCGCCCGTAAGTTGCCACAATTTTAAGTAATGATTTATATTCAAAGAAATTTAAAGGAATCGCTATGTCCACGCCATTAAAACGTATTGTCGCTGCGGCAATGTTGTCCGCGCTAATTATTCCTGCCGCTGCAACGACAGGGCTTATCCTTACCGCAGATGCCGCTTTTGCCAAGCCGGGCAAAGGTAAGGGAAACAGCAATGGCAGGGGCCAGCAAAAGCAAACCACACGCACAGCGCATGTGAATACCGGCGGGCAGGAAAAATCAAATCACGGCAGTATTGCCAGTCAGTTAAAGAACATGAATGCTGCCCATTCCTTTAAGAATGGCCAAGGGTACCTGAACGCAAGTGCTGACAGTAATGTTGGTCAGATCGCAACATTCCAGACGGCGGCGCTTGAAACACTGGACGCTGAAGCCGCCAGTTCCGATGCGGCTGATGCACTTACGGCCTTTATTGCGGGCGATCCGGGCTATACGGCTGATGATATCAACACACAAATCGGCGCACTTGATTCTGCATCTGATACTTACGCCGATGATCTGACCGCTCTGGAAGGCCAGTTGGCCGAAGCACAGGATTACGAAGACGTCATGGCGCAGCTGCAAGCAGCCCAGGATGACGGAACAGTTCTGGACGCCAGCGACCCGGTTGAAGCCCTGACATATCTGGAAGATGGCGCCGCAGATACACTGTTGGACTATGAAGCAGCGCAAGAAACCGAAGACGCCGCCCTGGAAGTGGTCACCGGCGGACGCGAAATTTCGGACGAAGCAATGGATTACTTCCTGGAATTGCTTGGCCTTTAAAGTACCTGAATATTTTGAAAAGGCGGCCCCTTTGGGTCGCCTTTTTTATTGGTGGCACACCCTTGTCGGCCATTTGAAAAGCCAATACACCCGGCGGGAAATAAACCTTGCCGGAGTCCGCCCATGTCTGCCCCCAAAAAAGTTGTCCTTGCCTATTCAGGCGGTCTGGACACATCGATCATTCTGAAATGGTTGCAGATTGAATACGGCTGTGAGGTCGTGACCTTCACCGCCGATCTGGGGCAGGGCGAAGAACTGGAGCCGGCCCGCAAAAAGGCCGAACTGATGGGGCTTGCCCCTGAAGACATCTATATCGAAGACCTGCGCGAAGAATTCGTGCGTGACTTTGTTTTTCCGATGTTTCGGGCAAATGCCGTGTACGAAGGTCTGTACCTGCTGGGCACATCCATCGCGCGCCCGCTGATTTCCAAACGTTTGGTCGAAATCGCCGCCGAGGTTGGCGCCGATGCCGTGGCCCACGGGGCAACCGGCAAGGGCAATGATCAGGTGCGGTTCGAATTGTCGGCCTATGCGCTGAACCCCGACATCACGGTGATTGCGCCATGGCGTGAATGGGACCTGTCCAGCCGTACCAAGCTAATTGATTTTGCAGAAAAAAACCAAATCCCGATCGCCAAAGACAAACGTGGCGAAGCACCGTTTTCGGTGGATGCCAACCTGTTACACACATCATCCGAGGGCAAAGTACTGGAAGATCCGGCAGTTGACGCGCCTGATTACGTTTATCAGCGCACCGTCGCCCCGGAAGACGCGCCAAACACACCTGAATTTGTCGAAATTGGTTTTGAAAAGGGCGATGCGGTTTCGATTAATGGCGTGGCCATGTCCCCGGCGGAAATTTTGACAAAACTGAATGAACTGGGCGGCAAACACGGCTGTGGGCGGCTTGATCTGGTTGAAGGACGCTTTGTCGGCATGAAATCCCGTGGGATTTACGAAACACCCGGCGGCACCCTGTTGCTTGAGGCCCATCGCGGCATTGAACAAATCACGCTGGACCGTGGCGCCGCGCACCTAAAGGACGAACTGATGCCGCGCTACGCCGAAGTTATCTACAACGGCCTGTGGTTCAGCCCGGAACGGGAAATGTTGCAGGCCCTGATCGACAAAAGCCAGGAACATGTCACCGGAACCGTGCGCCTGAAACTGTACAAAGGTCTGGCGCGCACCGTTGGGCGTTGGTCTGATTACAGCCTCTATTCGGAAGAGCACGTCACATTCGAAGACGACGCCGGGGCCTATGATCAAAAGGATGCGGCCGGGTTTATCAAATTGAACGCGCTGCGCTTGCGCCTTATTGCAATGCGTAACCGGCGGGTTGCAAAGGGCAAGTAGCCTAAAGTTTGAATTTCTTCAGATCATCATAGTGACCCATCGCTATTTCCAAAACCGGGCGTAGCTGTTCTGATACCTCTGGCAGTGGGCCTTCGGCCCCTGCAAAACCGGTGGATCGGTGCGCAGCGCCATACCAGTGTGTGGCCCAGACGCCGTCGTCTTTATGACCGCCCTCTGGCCAACCAAGCATCGCCGGGTCCCAGTTCAGGCCAATCGCATCGCATAGTTTGCGCAGCATCAGTTCAGGGTTGGCGCGGATATCATAACTGTCGATAACAATCGGGGTCCCACCAAAATTGCGGACCCTATTGAAAAGCACGACCTGTTTATGAAAGCCAAAATCTTCGGCAATCGGGTTTTTCCGTTTCGCAGTATATGACGCAATAACCCGCGCCGGATGTCTTATCAGGAAAATGTTGCTCAGGCCGTCCATCCAGTCATATAGCCCTGGAAACACCATGTGTTGAGTCATATGTTTCTGATAGAAATGCGGCATGTCCCCTGGATTAGACCCTGTTAATTGACCGGCAACAACATTTGGATCATTGCTTTGTGCCGCAAGAATTTCGGCCCGCATCGGGTGATCCAGCCCGGTTTGCGCCAGATAGGCCGCATAAAATGGTTCGTCCACCACCGCGAAATCGCGGCGTGCAGCAAAGGAATACATCATCGCTGTCGATAAGTTGCGCGGCCCGGACCACATGGCGATGCGCATCAGGCGACCGACATTTCAATCAGGTTTTTGTACAGCTGGCGCAATCGCACCGTCACCGGGCCGGCTGCACCATCACCGATCAGGCGGCCATCAATTTCGCTAACTGGTGTTTGGGCACCAAACGTTCCGGTCAGAAATGCTTCGTCCGCACCATATGTGTCCACTAGTGAAAAGTTGCGTTCAAACAATGGGATGTCGTTGGCGCGGCACAGGTCGATCACTTTTTGCCGGGTGATGCCGTTCATGCAGTAATCCCCTGTGCTGGTCCAAACCGCCCCTTTGCGCACAATGAAAAAGTTGCAGGCGTTGGTGGTGTTCACAAAGCCATGGACGTCCAGCATCAGGGCCTCGTCTGCACCTGCCTTTTCGGCGGCGATGCAGGCCAAAACACAGTTCAGCTTTGAATGGCTGTTTAACTTTGGGTCCTGCGTCATTGGCAGGCCGCGAACATGGGGCACAGTGGCCAGCCGGATCGGGCGGGGCAAAGAAGGCCGGGAATGTTCGATGATTATAACGACCGTCGGGCCAGATTGCGACAATGACGGGTGTTGAAATGGGCGCGACTTCACGCCGCGCGTCACCATCAGGCGGGCGTGGGCATCTGTTGTAATTCCGTTAGCTTGGCGCGTTTGCTCCAACGCGCCGAAAATCTCACCGCGGGTCATGGCGACATCCAGGTCAATCGCCTTGGCCGCCTCAAACAGCCGATCAAGGTGAAGATCAAGGAATGCCCAAACCCCGTTATAAAGTCGCAGTCCTTCCCAAATACCGTCGCCCAGCATAAAACCGCTGTCATAGACACTTATTTTTGCCTGATTGCGTGGTGTTATCTGACCATTGACGAAAATTTGAATGTCTTCGTTTCGCGCGTCATCCTCCGCCTTATGGGTCGTCATTTGCTCGGGCATGGGCATTCCTTTTTGGCCAGCCTAGTCCTGCGATGCCGGTCCGCCAATAGGTAAACTGATGTCACCCCTGCGTGATCCTTGCGATTGAATATTGCCATTTTACGTGTCTGGCGCAAACTGAGCGGCAAGGAGA
>DAOURA010000180.1 GCA_030625325.1 Marinosulfonomonas sp. | reverse complement strand
CACAATAAACAGCTCCGTGCCGGCCCGGGATTTGCTGGAACAATCGGTTAGTTTGCCCGGCAGGCGCAGCTTTTTCGTGGCAGATTTACGGGCGGTTTCCTTTTCGGCGCGCCGTTTCAGGCGTTCTTCGCTGCGCAGCACGAGAAAATCCAAAATTGCGCCCGCTGATTTGGTGTCTGCCGCCAACCAGTTATCAAAATGGTCGCGCACGGAATTTTCGACCATGCGCTGGGCGGCTTCCGTTGACAGGCGGTCCTTGGTCTGACCGACAAAGCTGGGCTCGGAAATGAAGATTGATAACAATGCACAGCCGCCGGTGGTCAGGTCATCGCGGTTGATCTGGGCCGCCTTGCGGTTGCCCACCAGTTCGCCGTAAGCCTTGACGCCTTTCAGGATCGCGGCCCAAAAGCCACTTTCGTGGGTGCCGCCCTCGGGGGTGGGGACGGTGTTGCAATAGCTTTGGATGTAGCCGTCGCGCGATGGGGTCCAGTTGATCGCCCATTCGATTGAGCCCACGACGTTGAATTTTTCCTTGAACGTGACTTTGCCGGCAAAAGGTTTGTCGGCGTATGTTGATGCCTCACCCAGTGTTTCGTTCAGATAATCCGCCAACCCGCCGGGAAAGTGGAATTTGGCCGATGTTGGCGTTTCGCCGTCATCAATTTCGGATTTCCAGCGGATTTCAACACCGGAAAATAGATAGGCCTTGGAACGGGCCATTTTGAACAGGCGCGCAGGTTTGAATTTCAGACGGCCAAAGATTTCCGGGTCGGGGTGAAAGGTAACCGATGTGCCGCGCCGGTTTGGGGCCGCACCCACATTGATCAGTTTGCCCTGTGGGATGCCGCGCTGAAATTCCATTGCGAACAGTTCGCGGTTGCGCGCAACTTCGACGCGGACATGGTCGGACAGGGCGTTGACCACGGATGATCCAACGCCGTTCAACCCGCCGGATGTCTGATAGTTGTCGCCGGAAAACTTGCCGCCTGCGTTCAGGGTGCAGAATATGATTTCCAACGCTGATTTGGACGGGTCCTTGGGGTGCGGATCAACCGGGATGCCGCGGCCATTGTCGCGGATGGTGATTGAATAATCTTCGTGCAGTTCAACTTCGATCCAGTTGGCGTGACCGGCGACGGCTTCGTCCATCGAATTGTCAATGATTTCCGCGACCATATGGTGCAGCGCGCGATCATCCGTGCCACCGATATACATGCCGGGGCGCAGGCGGACGTGCTCCATATCCTCAAGCACCTGAATGCTGGATGCATCATAGTCAGAGCCCTTTTCAGGGCTGAGAAGGTCGTTCGCCATTATGCTGCTCTTGTTGGTTTTGTTGTTGGCTGTTTAGACCATGAAACAAAGGGCAGGTGCAAAGGGTATTGTGCGGGTGTGATATGGTGGTTTCCCGACTCTCACAATTATAATTGGGTGAAGTGGGGGTGGCCTGTCCCTGACGGTGATATCGCAACATATTGAACTAAAAGCGTTATAACGGAACACCGCGCCGCCAGACTGTTTTGCGCGCACCAGTCCCCCTGTTTTCGTGGGCTTCAGGGCCAATAATTGCCACATTTCCCCCTAAGATGGTGCTGTTTTTAGCAGCTAAGACTAACCAAGGAAATTTCCGATGCATGCAACTTTGCAAAAAATCGCGCAGGACCGGCGCTGTATTGCCCTGATGAACATGATGAAGCGCAGCCGAAACGCTGTTGCCCGCGGCCCGTTGCGCCGTTTGACATGGATATCAACGGACCCAAACCAGGCCGCCAAGACCACGCCGCAATCGGCCGCGCCTAAGGATAATATTTTTACGATGTAGCCCCGGCAATGGGCCGCGCCCGCAGCCATTCGGCCAGATCAGCCTCATCGACCAACCCCTGCGCCACCTGTATGATCAGGTCGCCGACTTCGCGTGTGTTCCAGCCCAGCACAAATCCATTGAATTCCAGACAAAAGTTCATGGCGTCGAAGGCTGTGCGTTTGTTGCCATCATTAAAGCAATGCCCCGTCGCGATCGCCACACCGTAGGCTGCTGCTAGCCCAAATATATCGTCGATCAACCCGTAGGCCAACCTGTTGTCAACGCGGGCCAAAGCGCCGTCCAGTGATTTATCAAGCGCCAGACCGGGTAACTCACCGGGGTTTAGCGCTGCATCATGCAGGGCCAGAACCGTTTCAGCCGACAGCAGAATATGGCTCATTTGTCTTTGAGGTAGTCAAGCACTGGCTGAACCCGTTTCCGTGAATGATTGAGGTAATCCAATACCTCATCGCGCGTTGCATAACGCGGTTCTTCATTCAGCAAGTGTTCTTGCGGCACAAAATACCCGACACATTTTGAATTTTTCAGCACCGCCACGGGTTTCCCCCCGGCGCGATCAAGCACTTTCTGCGGCTCGCGCAGTTCGGTCATGGTGCAGATGTTACGGGTTAGCAGGCGTGTCATGGGGTATGCTCCTTAATTCATGTCATAATATACACTAGAACGTGCATTTTGCAAGGGTGCGCCCCAGCCTAGCCCTGCGCCACAACAAAATCCGTGTTTTGGTTGACGCCGATCAAAGTGGTAAGCAGTTGAAAACGATATGGTCCTCAGAGGTAATAGGAGAACCATTTTATGACGAAAGCATCACCGCCCGCGGGCGCATCGGATTCTGAGCCACCCAAGGACTTTCCCATTGTCGCGCCCGACACCCTGCGTGCTGCCTTTGAAAGCGGTGACTATCCCTATGACAAAAAGATGGGCAAGCGGGAATACGAAGAGCAAAAGGCGCTGCTGCAGGCGGAATTGTTGAAGGTTCAGCACTGGGCGCAGGAAACCGGCCAGAAATTTGTGCTGCTATTTGAAGGGCGTGATGCCGCCGGTAAGGGCGGCACGATCAAGCGGTTCATGGAGCACCTGAACCCGCGAACTGCCCGCGTTGTTGCCCTGAACAAACCCACCGACCGCGAGCGGGGCCAGTGGTTTTACCAGCGCTATGTGGAGCACCTGCCAACGTCCGGCGAAATGGTTTTTTATGACCGCAGTTGGTACAACCGTGCCGGTGTTGAACGGGTCATGGGGTTTTGCACCCCCAACGATTATCTTGAATTCATGCGCCAAACACCCGAGGTTGAGCGCATGCTGGTGCGTTCTGGTATACGGCTATATAAATACTGGTTTTCGGTCACCAAAGACATGCAGAAAACCCGGTTTTCATCCCGTGAAACTGACCCCCTTAAACGATGGAAGCTAAGCCCGATCGACAAGGCGTCCCTGAATAAATGGGACGATTATACAGAAGCAAAAGAGGCGATGTTCTTTTATACCGACACCGCCGATGCACCCTGGACGATCATCAAATCCAACGACAAAAAGCGCGCGCGCCTGAACTGTATGCTGCATTTTCTGGCCAGCATCGATTACCCCGGTAAGGACCCCAAGATTGCGCATTTCCCCGACCCGCTGATCGTTGGGCGTGCCCAGCAAGTGGTGCACGGGGCGGAACATATTCTGGGCACCTCGCTGCACCCCGAACAGCGGCACAAATAGGGGCAACTACCCGCTGGTAACTTGGCCGGGACCGTCGCATATTATGCGAAAATCAGAATATGAAAGGGAAAGTCATGCGCATTCTGTTTACGGGTGGTTCGGGCAAAGCCGGGCGTCATGTGGTGCCATATCTGCTGGATCAGGGGCACAGGGTGCTTAATATTGATCTGGTTCCGCTGGATCATCCGGGCGTTGACAATCTGATGGCCGACATCACCGACAGCGGTGAAATGTTTAACGCCATGACGTCTTATGCCGGGTTTGATGAACTTGAACCGGGCACTGGGGTGCCAAAATTTGACGCGGTTGTGCATTTTGCCGCCGTGCCACGGATATTGCTGCGCCCGGATAATGAAACCTTTCGCGTGAACACCATGGGCACCTACAACGTGATTGAGGCGGCCGTTAAGCTGGGCATCCCAAAGGTGATCTTTGCGTCGTCCGAAACCACCTATGGGGTGTGTTTTGCCGATGGCCCGCGCAAGCCCGACTATATCCCCGTGGACGAAGACCACCCGGTAGTCCCGGAAGACAGCTATGCCATGTCCAAGGTTGCAAACGAAGTTACCGCGCGTTCGTTTCAGGCGCGCTCGGGCATTGATATTTATGGCCTGCGCATCAACAACGTGATGGAACCGGGGGATTACGTTGGATACTTTCCCGATTATCTGGAAAACCCTGACCTGCGCGAACGCAATATATTTTCCTATATAGATGCCCGTGATCTGGGACAGATCGTTGATCTGTGCCTGAAAACCGATGGCCTTGGCTATCAGATATTCAATGCCTCAAATGATGATAACTCGGTCAACCTGACCTCGGCAGAAATTGCCGAACGGTATTACCCCGGTATTCCGCAAAAATGTGAAATGGGCCGGCACGAAACCTTTTATTCCAACGCCAAAATCCGCGATATGCTGGGGTTCAGACAAAACCA
>DAOURA010000061.1 GCA_030625325.1 Marinosulfonomonas sp. | reverse complement strand
CGTTCACGCGAAGTTCTGGTAAAGGCACCAGTGGCAATTGCCAATTATCTGGTGAACCAAAAACGCGAACATATTGCCGGGATTGAACAGACCTATGGCATGGCCGTGCGTGTAGAGGCCGACCCGTTCTTGATTTCGCCTGATTTTTCGATTGAAAAATTCAAGACGGCAACCCGTGTGGTGGCAGAAGTGTCGACACCAGTGGTGTCGGTTGATGCGTCGCTTATGGCGGAAATCGATCAGGAAGAAGCAGAAGCAGAGGCGGCAGAAGCAGTCACCGAGGCCGAGGCAACACCTGACGCGGAAAGCACCGAAGACAGCCAACAGCCCAAAAAGCGCCGTCGTCGTCGGCGTCGTCGGCGGTCATCTGGCCAGGGTGGCGATGCCCAGGCACAGGGTGAAAACGCAAACGGTGAAAACACGGCTGAGTCCGCGTCGCCGGATGGTGAGCAACCCGCCGAGGCAACAACTGAGGCCGCAGCGCCAGCAGATGCTACAGCTGAAGTTGCAGCGGCTGCACCCGACGGGGCAGAGGTTGACGCCCCTGCGGATGAAAAGCCCGCCAAGAAGCCCGCGCGCAAACGCACCCGAAAGGCCAAGCCAGTAGCCGCCGAACCAGTGGCGGTCGAGCCAGCCAGTGAGGACGCGCCAGCAACCGACGCGCCCGAAGCCGAAGCCGAGGCCGAGGAAAAGCCCAAGCCGAAAAAGCGCACGCGCACACGGGCCAAAAAGGCAGATGTGGTCGCCGAGGACGCCCCGGTCGTGGATGCCCCAGCCGAGGCCGAGGCCAGCGCACCGGAAGAAAAGCCCAAAAAGGCAACCCGGACACGCAAAACCACGACCCGCGCAAAGGCAAAACCAAAAGCCAAGGCTGAACCAGCACCTGAGGCCCCGGCAGAAACTGCCGCTGAGCCAAAGGCAGAGCCGGTCGTTGCAGAACCTGTTAAGGTGGTCGAACCAGCGCCCGAGCCGACCCCCGAGCCGGTTGCTGAAACCGCGTCAGAGCCAGCCAAGCCGAAAAAACGCGGCTGGTGGTCCCTGGGTGGCTAAGCCACAACTGCACAACTGCACAATTGATCAATGATGGCGCCGGGTTTTTCCCGGCGCTATTTCTTTTGGATGTAGTAATTTGTCACGGTGCCCGATTTTTCGTGAAAAATCAGCACATGACCAGATTCGTTGCAGTAATGGGGCACATCGATCACTGCCGCCGGATCATCGGCCTGCAGGCGCAATACCTGCCCCGATTGCAGCCCCGACAGACGCTTGCGCGCCTTTAGCACCGGCAGGGGACACAACAGTCCCACTGCATCCAGATCCATATCAAAATTCATATTCTGGCCCTAAGCGGGATGTTTCAAAGAGTCCACTAAGATGTGACATTGCGTGCGGGTGACGCGGGGCCACGGACGGTCTATGTGAGGACTATGTTTGGAATTGAAATCATGGACGCCAGCCTGTTACCCGCGATGTTTGTCGCGCTGACCGCTGGCCTGTTGTCGTTTCTCAGCCCCTGTGTGCTGCCGATTGTGCCACCTTATCTGGCCTATATGGGCGGGATATCCATGGGGGAAATGACTGCCGATGGCGCAAGTCGGCGGCGCACAATCGTCCCGGCGATCTTTTTTGTGCTGGGCCTGTCCACGGTGTTTTTACTGTTGGGGTTTACGGCGTCAATTTTCGGGACCTTTTTCCTGAAAAATCAGGAATTATTCGCAAAAATTTCCGGTTTGGTGGTGATTGTCTTTGGTCTGCATTTTCTGGGTGTGTTCCGCATTAAAATGCTGGACCGTGATGTGCGGCTGGACGCCGGTGACAAGGGTGGGTCGTCCTTTGGGGCCTATGTGCTGGGGCTGGCGTTTGCCTTTGGTTGGACACCTTGTATTGGCCCACAACTGGGCGCGATCCTGTCACTGGCAGCGTCAGAGGCATCTATTGCAAGGGGTACGGCCCTGCTGGCGGTTTATGCGGCGGGACTTGGTATTCCGTTTTTGTTGGCGGCGGCGTTTGTTCAGCGCTCAATGGGGGTGATGAACCGCCTGAAACGCCATATGGGGGCCATAGAAAAAGCAATGGGTGTGTTGTTGATCCTTGTTGGGCTTGCCCTGCTGACCGGGGCGTTTACCGCTTTTTCCTGGTGGTTGCTTGAAAACTTTCCATCATTGGCTGTTCTTGGTTAACCTTGTAAGTTCCGGCTAAGTGTTTGCCGCCAGACAGGAAATAATGGGCCTTTGAAACAGAACAGCGTAACAAAACGCCATGTCTTTTATATTCCGGGCTATGATCCGTACCCGCCCCGGCGGTACCGGGAGCTGTTTCGAAAGGAAAGTATTCGCCAGGCCAAAATATCAGGCTATGACATTGCCATAAGGGCACAGCCCGGCAGGCGCGGCTATGGCTGGGAAATAGCGGCGGCCATTGATGGCACAACGGTGCGCAGCCAATATGACGTTCTCGGCTGGTCCGATATTGTGCAGAAGTCCATGAAAAACGGCATTGGTGCGACCTATCTGCAAATGGCAAAAACCGCGTGGGTTTATATTGGTTCGGGTGCCATGCGCCGGATGATGCACCTGCGAAAGGGGCCGGTGATTGCAGCGTTCTACCCGGTGGCGGTGCTGTTGGCGCAGGCGCTGGTTGCTGTTTTGGCAGGGGTTGTGCTGGGCGGTCTGGTCGGGAAATTGACAATTGGTGCGGCTGGCTGGGTCGTGGCCCTGCCGCTGATTGTTTATATCCTGCAAAGATTTCAGAAAATGGACCGCCGCTTTTTGGCCTATTACCTGATGCATGACTATGCCTATACCGCCGGTTTACGGGGGAAAAACCCGCCCCTGCTTGAGGCACGAATAAACCAGTTTAGCCGTCGCATTATTGCGGCCCTGAAATCGGATGTGGATGAAGTTCTGGTGGTGGGCCATTCATCGGGCGCGCATCTGGCGGTGAATATTCTGGCAACGGCCTTGCGGGCGACGCCCAGCCGCAGTGGTGACCCCAAACTGGCGTTTTTGTCCCTTGGTCAGGTGATCCCGATGGTGTCGTTCCTGCCGGACGCCGGACAGTTGCGCCGGGATCTGAACTATTTGTCTGTATCTGACGGGCTGACATGGGTGGATGTCAGTGCGCCGGGGGACGGGTGTTCGTTTGCCCTGTGTGACCCGGTGGCGGTCAGTGGTGTTGCCAGTGCGGGAAAACGCTGGCCCTTGGTTTTATCTGCGGCCTTTAGTCAGACCCTAAGCCCCGAACGCTGGCAAGCCCTGAAGCGGCGGTATTTCCGGCTGCATTTTCAGTACCTATGCGCCTTTGACCGGCCGGGGGATTATGACTATTTCCAGATAACCGCCGGGCCGCGCACATTGGCACAGCGTTATGCAAACCGCGCCCCGTCCAAAAGCCGCATTGACGTGGCCGCGTCCCCCTACACATCTATGGTGCCATGAAGCCACCAAGACCAGAATCGCGCCCTGACAGGGTGTCCCTGCTGCGCTATTTAAGGCTGTTTCGTCAGGATATTCTGTCGGCGCAACCCGAACGTCTGTACCGGGCGAAAATGGCCGAGTTTCGCACGGTTTTCTTTCGGTCATATTTCATCAATCAGCCTGACCTGATCAAAACGGTCCTGAAGGAACGGCCCCTTTCGTTTCCTAAGTCGGATCGAATTGCCGCCG
The DNA here is from genome assembly GCA_030625325.1 of Marinosulfonomonas sp. Classification (GTDB taxonomy): domain Bacteria; phylum Pseudomonadota; class Alphaproteobacteria; order Rhodobacterales; family Rhodobacteraceae; genus NVTR01. The sequence goes on along the minus strand of DAOURA010000061.1, from coordinate 7,949 downwards.
GGTTGCGCCCATTATTGGGAAACTCGGTCTTTCTGACAAACGGTAAGGTCTGGCAGCGTCAGCGCCGCATCATTGATCCGGCGTTCGAAGGGGGGCGGCTGCGCGATGCGTTCCCGGCGATGTTGGGGGCGGGGCAGGCAATGGTGGAACGACTTGGCGCCACTGATGGCCCGGTTGAGGTTGAACAGGTCGCCAGCCACGGGGCGGCAGACGTTATTTTTCGCGCGCTATTTTCCATTCCGATCACCAACACCACAGCGACCCGTGTCTTTACTGAGTTTCGCAAATTTCAGCGCAGCCAACCGATTTTGAACTTGGCGGCCTTTGTGCCCTTACCCCGCTGGTTTCCACGGTTTCACAGTCGCACGACCCGCAACAGTGCCCGCATGGTGCGCCAGTTGATTAGTGAACTGACGGACCAAAGGATGCGGGCCATTGCAGACGGCAGCGCGCCGGATGACTTGGCCACAAAAATCATGACGCAGGCTGATCCTGAAAGCGGCCAGTGTTTTGATGCGGACGAAATGGTTGATCAGGTGGCGATCTTTTTTCTGGCGGGCCATGAGACCAGCGCATCCGCATTGGCGTGGGCGATATACCTTCTGGCCCTTGATCGGGATGTTCAGGCGCGCGTGGCGGCCGAGGCGGCGAACCTGCCAGAGGTCCCAGAATTCAGTGACATGTCAAAGCTGAAATTCACCCGCGATGCGTTTCGCGAAGCCCTGCGCCTTTACCCACCGGTGCCGATGTTTGTGCGTGAAACCACCGGGGCTGAATGTTTTCGCGGGCGCGACATCAAAACGGGGTCTCAGGTGGTGATCAGCCCGTGGCATTTGCAGCGCAATGACCGTATCTGGCCCAACCCGGATGATTTCGACCCCGATCGTTTTGCCCGAAAGGGGCAGGAACATTGTATGCGCGAAGGGTTCATCCCGTTTTCCAGTGGCGCGCGGGTCTGTCCGGGGGCCGGATTTGCGATGGTTGAAGGGCCGCTGTTTCTGGCCCTGCTGGTGCGGCAATTTGAAATCGACAGGGTGGCAGGGCATGACCCGGTGCCGGTGGCCCATTTGACGGTGCGTTCAAAAGACGGGATATGGGTGAATATGCGCCCACGTAAAAAAGGTTAAAAATCACAGATGGATAAGGTTTTGGAACTAAGGGCTGGGGACGCGTGCCTTGGGATTGCACCTGAAATTGGCGGTGGTATCGCGCACCTGAATGTTGCGGGCCGCCCGGTTTTGCGCCCGTGGTCGGGGGATGTGGATGCCGGGCCATTTGCCTTGGCGTGCAATGTGCTGGTTCCGTTTTCCAACCGGATTTCAGGGGGTGGATTTGAATATAATGGCCGCTGGCACGATGTTGCCCCCAACCTGTCCTTTCAGAAATACCCAATTCACGGGGATGGTTTTCAAAAGCCGTGGGGTGTCTCTGTTTGCACGGAAAACGTCGCCAGCATCGTTCTGGATCAGGGCGGAAGCGGTCCGTATTCCTATCGTGCAGAACAGGCGTTTGAATTAACTGACGCGGGTTGTCGGGTTACCCTGAGCATGACCAACACCGGGGATGGGCCAATGTTGTTTGGTGGTGGCTTTCACCCGTGGTTTCCCCGAAATGATGAAACGCGCCTTGGGTTTTCGGCCCACAGTGTCTGGTTGGCCGATGAAGAAGTTTTGCCAACAGAAGAAATTGACCCAAAGGCCAACCCCGACTGGGATTTTGCCAATGCCCGCCCGTTGCCGGACAGGTTGCTGGATAATTGTTACACGGGCTGGGCGGGGGCTGCGAAAATCATTCAGGGGGATGACTTTATTTCGGTGGATGTCACGGCGTCGGACAATCTGAATTATGCATTGGTGCATTCGGTCGGTAAGGGCTGTGAATTTTTATGTTTTGAACCGGTTTCCCACCCGGTGGATGCCTTTAACATGCCGGACAATCCGGGGTTGAAAGAACTGGAACCGGGGCAGACGTTAACCTGCTGGATGGATCTGAACTGGGCCTAACGGTCAGCCCCTGTTGCCGCCTGCTGTTTTAGGTGGCGCAGAACATAGATGCGTATGGCCGAGGCCAGCCCGGACGCCGTGCCCCGATCCGCATCAATTTCAGCCGCCAAGCCATTGATAGGGCGATTGTTTTCCTTGGCAATGGCGCGAAATTCCTGCCAAAATTCGTCTTCAAGCGAAACACTGGTGCGGTGGCCGCGCAGGGTCAGGGAATGTTTGACGGGGCGGCCGGCCATTATTCGTCTTCCAGTTCGTGTTGGTCCAGCATTTTGGCGGCTTTTGCATTTTTCGTGGCCTCTAGCAAACGCCCGGCCTTGGTGCGGCCAAAGCGGGCGCTGTTTTCGTCCGCCTTTGTACGCTGATCTGCCTGCGCGCGGGTTTTGCGCAGCCGGTTCAGGTTTATCGGTTTGTTCACGTCTTCGGGCCGATCATTTTTTCCGGGCGCACAACCTTGTCAAAGGTGGCTTCGTCAACAAACCCCAGCGCGATGGCCTCTTGTTTCAGGGTGGTGCCGTTTTTATGGGCGGTTTTGGCAACCTTGGTCGCGTTGTCATAGCCGATGGTGGGGGCAAGGGCCGTGACCAGCATCAATGATTCACGCATCAGTTTTTCGATCCGGTCGGTGTCGGCCTGAATACCCACAACGCAATTGTCGGTAAAGGCAACGCTTGCGTCCCCTAAAAGTTGCATGGATTGCAACAGGTTATAGGCCATCATTGGTTTATAGACATTCAGTTCAAAATGCCCCTGACTGCCGGCAAAACCAATGGCGGCGTCATTGCCCATGACATGGGCGCAAACTTGGGTGATTGCCTCGGCCTGGGTGGGGTTGACCTTGCCGGGCATGATTGAACTGCCCGGTTCGTTTTCCGGCAGCATCAGTTCGCCCAGCCCACAGCGCGGACCAGAGCCAAGCAGGCGAATGTCATTGGCGATTTTAAACAGCGATACGGCCACGGTTTTGACTGCACCGGACATTTCAACCATCGCGTCATGGGCGGCGAGCGCTTCGAACTTATTGGGGGCCGTGACAAAGGGCAGGCCGGTAATTTCCGCCATGTTGGCGGCAACTTCTTCGCCCCAACCGGGGCGGGTGTTAAGCCCGGTACCAACAGCCGTGCCGCCCTGCGCCAGTTCATAAATGTGCCCCAATGCGCCCTTTATCCGTTCTATCCCCATGGCAACCTGATGGGCATACCCGGAAAATTCCTGTGACAGGGTCAGGGGGGTGGCATCCATCGTATGGGTGCGGCCGATCTTGATGATACCGTCAAATTCTTTGACCTTGGCCTGCAGGGCAAAGTGCAGCTTGGCCAGGCCCGGCAACAGTACATTGTGCGCCGTGGTGGCGGTGGCGATATGCATGGCCGTTGGGAAGGTGTCGTTTGACGACTGGCCCATATTGCAATGGTCGTTGGGGTGAACCGGGTCTTTGGACCCGATAACGCCACCAAGGATTTCAATGGCGCGGTTGGCGATCACTTCGTTGGCGTTCATGTTCGACTGGGTGCCGGACCCGGTTTGCCAGACCACCAGCGGGAAGTTGTCGTCAAATTTACCGTCGATCACTTCGCCTGCGGCCTGAATGATCGGATCGGCAAGGTTGGCGTCCAGCGCGCCCGCCGCGGCGTTTGCCTGTGCGCAGGCCTTTTTGATCACCCCAAGGGCGCGCACGATTGCAATGGGCTGTTTTTCCCAGCCGATTGGAAAATTCATGATTGAGCGCTGTGTCTGCGCACCCCAGTATTTGTCTGCCGGGACCTCTAACGGGCCAAAGCTGTCGGTTTCGGTGCGTGTATCTGACATGACGTCTCTCCTCGGGTGATGCGAACAAAGCTATAATGCCGCCAGCCATCCGAGGCAATCGGGCAGGGGTGGCTTTCAGGTATTAACGGGGGAAACCGGGTTACTTTCGAAAACTGTCCAGGCTGACGACTTCGGCGTCTTCGTGAGGTTTGTCGTCGGGTTCGGCGTCTTCTTCCTGGGGAGCTGTAGCAGGTTTGGCTGTGCCTTCTATTCCGACCACATTTTCACCGGATGTTTCTTTAGCCGCATCGTCAGTTTCCTGTGATGTCTCATCTTCCTGGGTTTCAAAGCGCAGGCCAAATTCAACCGACGGATCGACAAAGGTTTTAAGAGAATCAAAGGGGATATACAGGGGTTCCGGGTTGTCACCGAAATTAAGTGTGATCGCGAAACCTTCGTCTGTCACATTCAGGTTTTCGAACCAGTTCTGAACCACGATTGTCATTTCTTCGGGATAGCGATCCGACAGCCAGTCTGCGATTTCAACGTCCGGGTGCAGGGTGTCAAAGGTGATAAAGAAATGGTGCAGACCGGGCAGGCCATTTTTTGCGATCCCTTCCAGAACATTTTGAATAAGACCGCGCATGGCGCAGTGCATTAAATTCCCATAGTCGATAGTGTCAGACATTCAAAAAAGCCCCCTGGTCGCGCAGATGCAGGTTGCAGCATAGGCGATTCTGTTGCGAAAGGAAGGGCGGGAATGGTGTTATTTGAATGGGTTGAAGAAAAGCCTTTTGGGTGAAAGTGCAGGCTTCTGTTGCCAGGTGCCTGCGAACCCCGCCTTACGCTGCTAGGCGAAAGGGCTTAGGTTTCAGCGAACCCGCACTGCTTACGCAGCGAGAGCCATTGCTGGAGCTTTGTTGTCATTTGCAACTAGCTATATTGAACCGATAACGGTGGTATCTAACCGGGAAAAAGCTAACCTCTTTAGACGTTCGTCGATCCTATTTCGACCCCATGATCCCCAAATGAAGGATATTTGGTGGAGTCGCCGGGTACCGCCCCCGGGTCCGATCCGCTTATTACAAGCGCGTTTATTTCCATATTTCTGTTGCCAGAACAAAATGAATATAGGCCCTGTCAGGTCTTGATACAAGCACTTGATTACTATGATTTGTGGCGCACCCTATTGGGTGCGCGGTGCCTCCGGCGGGAGTATTTTAACAAAGAAAAAGGGGGGAGTGTTAACTGAACGATAATTCAATTAGTTTGGGGCATGACCACGGGAAGCATCAATATATTATCCCTTAGGGCGGGGGTGTGGCTTGGGTTTTATGCCCTGGTTTTGCTGGCCTGGTGGTTGGTGTATGAAATGGCCCGTGGGGACAGTTATATCTGCGGGCCGGATGTGATTGCCCTTTTACCAATGGGTGGATTTTGGGCGTTGTTTCCCATGTGGGCGGTGATGATGGCGGCGATGATGTTGCCAACGATTATCCCCACCCTTCGCGCCTATGATGATTTGCCGCAGCCGGCTGGGGCAGGGGCTGCGGGTTGGATTGGGGTTGTGTTTGGGTATGGTTTGGTTTGGCTGGCGGGGGCGGGTGTGTTTGCAGGGCTTCAGGTGTTGGCGCTGAACCGGGGGCTTGTTGATTTAAGCGGGATTGTCGCATCCCCGTGGGTGGCAAGTGGTCTGTTTGCGCTGGCCGGGGTTTGGCAGTTCAGCCGGACAAAAGAAACATGTCAGGATGCCTGTTTAAGCCCAATTCAGTATTTCATAGCCAATTGGAAAGCCGGCCCCCTTGGTGGTTTTCGGATGGGTGTCGATATTGGGATTGTTTGCGTTGGCTGTTGTTGGGCGGTTATGGCGCTGGCCTTTGTTGGTGGGGTGATGAGCCTGTTATGGATGGGCTTGGCGACCCTGTTTATGGTGGCCGAGAAGTTACCGGATATTGGCCGCCCCCTGCGGCGCCCTGCCGGGTTGGTCTTATTGGCAAGTGCCGGTTTTATGGCCGTTAAAGCATTGGGAATGGTTTAGGGAGAGACCGATGACAGATACACAAAACCAGCGATCAGATCGTATTCGGGTCCGCGACCGGATCATTCAGCAGATGGGCAACCCCCTGCGGCGCAAGCCAAAGCCAACCAACTGGGCAATCAAGGGGGAATTATTTCTGAATTGTTCCTGTACGGTTTTCTGCCCCTGTGTGGTTAGTCTTGGGCAGCACCCGCCAACCGAAGGGCATTGCCATGCCTGGATGGCGATTGCCATTGATCAGGGTCATTACGAGGGCGAAGACCTGACCGGCATCAATATCGGGTTATTGGTGGATATTCCGGGCCGGATGAGTGAAGGCAACTGGAAGGTTGCGGCCTATATTGATGAAAGTGCGTCACAAAAGGCCTATAACGGGTTGCTGAAAATCCTGTCGGGTGAGGCCGGGGGAACAACAGGTTTGTTCACCATGCTGGTCAGTGAAATCATTGGGGCAGAGCGCGAAAAGGTTGAAATTGTCCGTGACGGAAACCGGCGCTCTATCATGATCGGGCGCAAAATTCAGGGTGAGATTGAAATGTTGGCCGGGGCCGATCCTAGTCAGCCGGTGGTGATGACGAACACCAAATACTGGATGGGGCCGGATGTGATTGCGGCCCGTGGATTAAAGAGTAAAGTCCGCGATTACGGGCGGGTCTGGGATTTTGCCGGTAAATCGGGTGAGATATGCGCGATTGACTGGAAAGGGCCGGGCAGGTGAAGGCACTTCGCCCCGAAGTTTAGCAAAATGCGGCGGTGTCCCCGCCGGTTATGAAATATCAGGTATAGGAGATCGTAATGTTCAGGGCACTGCTTGTTGAAAAGAACGAAGAAGGCAAAACCAGCGCCAGCGTGCAGGAGCTGGATGACAGTCGCCTGCCGGATGGCAATGTTACGGTGGCGGTGGAATATTCCGGGCTGAACTATAAGGATGGGCTATGCGTTGGCCCCGGTGGCGGGCTGGTGCGCAATTACCCCCATGTGCCGGGCATTGATCTGGCTGGCACGGTTGAGGCGTCGGACGACGCGCGCTATTCGGTTGGCGATAAGGTGGTCCTGACCGGTTGGCGCGTGGGTGAGGCCCACTGGGGCGGTTACGCGCAAAAGGCGCGGGTGAACGGTGACTGGCTGGTGCCTTTGCCCGATGGTCTGAGCACCCGTCAGGCGATGGCCGTGGGCACCGCCGGGTTTACCGCGATGTTGGCGGTGATGGCGCTGGAAGACCACGGGTTGAAACCGGGGCAGGGGCCGGTTCTGGTGACTGGCGCTGCGGGGGGCGTGGGGTCGGTTGCCACGGCTGTTCTGGCAAATCTGGGGTATGAGGTTGCGGCCGTAACCGGGCGACCCGAGGCCGGCGAATATCTGACATCACTGGGGGCGACACAGATTGTGCCCCGTGAGGATTTAAACGAAACCACCAAGCGCCCGTTAGAACGGGAAACGTGGTCCGGCTGTGTCGATGCGGTTGGCGGTGATATGCTGGCCCGTGTTCTGGGGCAAATGAATTATGGCGCTTCGGTCGCGGCAGTTGGGCTGGCGGGGGGGGCAGGTTTGCCCGCCACGGTCATTCCGTTCCTGTTGCGCGGGGTGAATTTGCTGGGCATCGACAGTGTGATGCAGCCCTTTGAAAACCGGGTTCGTGCCTGGGGGCGTGTGGTCAGTGATCTGCCGTTGGACAAGCTAGAGGCGATGATCCAGCCTGCCACGCTGAACGATTTGCCGGACCTTGGCCGCGCAATTCTAAAGGGACAGGTCAAGGGACGTGTGGTCGTTGATCTGAATGGCTAGGGGCGGGCCCGGTGTTTAACATTTGGGCCCAATGATACCTGCCAGTGCAAGGATATCGGGAAATGGAAGTAATGAAATTAGACCTTGAATACGTCCGGGCGCAATTCCCGACCTTTGATGAGCCATCCCTGAAAGGTCAGGCCTTTTTCGAAAATGCGGGTGGGTCTTATACCTGTGGTCCGGTGATTGAGCGCCTGACGCGTTATTACCATGAACGCAAGGTGCAGCCCTATTCGGCCTATGACGCCAGCCGGGTCGCCGGCGAAGAAATGGATGAGGCCCGTATTCGTCTGGCGGCGATGCTGGGGGTTGAAACGGATGAGCTGAGCTTTGGGCCATCAACCACGCAAAACACCTATGTCTTGGCGCAGGCCTTT
>DAOURA010000041.1 GCA_030625325.1 Marinosulfonomonas sp. | reverse complement strand
GCCAATCAGTTTGTTGAGCACGCCCATGTGGGCGAAACCATCGACATTGACGGGCGCACATTGCCGTTTCGCCCGGTTGCCATTTCCCTTGGCAAAACCGTCAATAACGGCTGGGGTGGGTATGAATGTTGTTGGGCGCGCACCCTTATGGCCTGCCTGATTGGCGGGCTTGAGGTTCCGGGTGGAACATTGGGCACCACCGTGCGCCTGAACCGCCCTGCAGATAATCGCTGGAGCAGTGTCGTTCCCGGCCCCGACGGTTTCATGAATTACCCGATGAACCCCACCAAAAAGGGTGAGTGGATTGAAAATTCGCCTTCTCGCCATTCACACCGCACCCTGATCCCGCTGGCCGCCAATTCACCCTGGAGTCAGGCACTTGGCCCGACCCATCTGGCATGGATGCAGCAAAAGCAGGGGTTTGAACACCTGCCTGCCCCAACGCCCCCCGATGTCTGGTTCGTTTATCGCACCAACCCGGCGGTGTCGTTTTGGGACACCAAGGCAATTTCCGAAGTCATGGCGAATTTTCCGTTCACGGTTTGCTTTGCCTACACCAAGGACGAAACCAACCATATGGCAGACGTTTTGCTGCCTGAATGCACTGACCTTGAAGGCCTGCAACTGATCCGCATCGGCGGGTCAAAATACGTCGAGCAATTTTGGGATCATTCCGGTTTTGCCCTGCGCGACCCGGCGTCAGCCCCGCAAGGCGAAGCACGAGATTTCACTTGGATCGCAACCCAACTGGCACAGCGATCTGGCCTGTTGGCGGAATATAACGGCGCAATCAACCGCGGCGCTGCCGGGGTTCGCCTGTTTGGCGAAGGCTATGATCATTCCCTTGATACGGACAAACCCCACGACGTCGAAGACATCTGGGACGCAACCTGCCGCGCGGCCAGCGCCGAATTGACGGATGGCAAAGAAAGCCAGGGGCTGGATTACTACCGCGAACACGGCTTTCGCGTGAAACCATTCCCCAAGGAACAGTGGTATCTTTACCCGGCAATGGTTGATCAGGGCCTACGCTTTGAATTGCCCTATCAGGAACGCCTGTTGCGCATTGGTCAGGAACTGGGCGCGCGATTGCATGAAAAAGGCATCACCTGGTGGGACCGTCAGTTGGAAGAATACGAGGCGCTGCCTTCCTGGCATGACCTGCAGGCCCAATGGGAAACCGCAATGGACGAAGGTTATGGCGCAAAGGTGGGGGATTACCCGTTTTGGCTGCTGACAGCGCGTTCAATGCAATATTCATGGGGCGGCAATGCCGGCCTGCAAATGATCCGCGAAGTGGCCGACAATATTGCCGGGCACGGTGGGGTGATGATGAACCCGGCCGCCGCCGCCAAGCTGAACCTGTCCGAGGGCGATATGGTAGAAGTATCGTCCCCTGTCGGCACAACACAAGGCGCGGTCGTCCTGCGCAACGGTATTCGCCCGGACACATTGCTGATGATTGGCCAGTTTGATCACTGGGCCACCCCCTATGCCAAAGACCTGAAGCTGCCCAGCATGAACGCGCTGACGCCAATGTTGCTGTCGCTGACCGATTCAACCGGGTCTGGGGCGGATGTGGTCAAAGTTTCCATTAAACCGATTGGGGGCACACAATGACCCGTTGGGCAATTGCGGCGGACCTGAACCGCTGTGTCGGGTGCCAAACCTGCACTGCATCCTGTAAACACGCCAATGCCACCGCCCCCGGTGTGCAGTGGCGCAAAGTGATCGACGTTGAAGCCGGTGAATACCCCGATGTGCGCCGCGCCTTTATGCCTGTGGGCTGTATGCATTGCGAAGACGCACCGTGCATGGATGTCTGCCCCACCACAGCCACCCGAACACGTGAAGACGGCATCGTTACCATCGATTACGATCTGTGTATTGGCTGTGCCTATTGCATTGTCGCCTGCCCCTATCAGGCACGGTCACGCGTTGATCTGCCGGCAATGGCATTTGGCGACAAGCCCATGCGCCACGAAGAACTACGTGAAGACCCGGCGCGCATTGGCGTTGCCCAGAAATGCACATTTTGTGTTGATCGCATTGACGGCGGGCTGGCCGCGGGCCTAACCCCCGGCGTTGACCCCGAAGCAACCCCCGCCTGCGTCAATTCCTGCATCGCCGGTGCGCTGCACTTTGGTGACACGGACAATCCTGACAGCAACATGTCACAACTGCTGAATGACAACCGCCATTTCCGCATGCACGAAGAACTGGAAACCGGTTCCGGGTTTTATTACCTGTGGGACAAGGCGCGCGATGGTGATCAGCCAGTGCAAGGCGCTGAAATGATTGCCAACCCAATAGGAATGTCCGCCATCAGTCCAAAACTGCAAACCAGCTGGGACTGGCGCGCGGCGGCGAACTTTATTTTCGGCGGGACTGGAACGGCCCTGTTCGCGGCCAGCACCGCAGGTGCGATGGTTGGTGAAAACACCCTGTTGCCCGCCCTGCTGGCGCTGGCGCTGGTTGGGCTGGGGCTGTTTTGTGTGCTGTTGGAAATTGGCCGGCCGTTTCGCTTTATCAATGTGCTGTTTCATTCGCGCCGCTCATGGATGACACGCGAAGCCATGGCCGCCGCACCGTTCTTTGGGGCTGGCTTTTTGGGGCTGGTGTTTGGGTCAACCTTACTTGGGGTGATTGGCGCCCTGTCGGGGCTGGTATTTTTATACTGTCAGGGCCGCATTCTGATGGCGTCCAAAGGTATTGCGGCATGGCGTCAGGAACAGATCGTTGCCCTGATCATCGCCACCGGCCTGGTTGAAGGCACCGCCCTGTTTGCCATTTTTGGTGCGATCGCCGGGTTTGGCGGGGTGATGATGCATGCCCTGACAATGATCCTGCTGTTTTTCATGGGGGTGCGGGTTTTTGCATGGTATTCTTACCGTGCCGCTTTGGGCGAAGTTGGCGCACCAACCGAAACCTTCAAAGCCCTTGATGCAACGGCCTTTAAACTGACCCCAGCCCATCAGGCGGCCCCGGCCATCCTGTTGGTGGCAGGGATAGTATTTGCCCCGCTTTTGTCCACCTTTGTGGTGGCAGGCGCGGCCCTGGCATTGGCCAGCGGCTGGTTGTTCAAATACCGCCTGATCACACGCGCGGCCTTTAATCAGGGCTATTCCCTGAACCGGATGCCGGTTCGTGGCGCTGGTGACAGTGCTGCCGGGGTTAAACCGGGCTGGACAAAATCATGACACCACAGCCCACCCAAAAAACATCACACACGACAAGTTTCGACCCACATACGGAGATTTCTACATGAACACCTCAGCCCCCTTTGATCCGGATTTCATGTTTGATCGTGAAACAGAAACTATGTCACGAAAAGCATTGGCCGATTTGCAGGCCGAGCGGCTGAAATGGACCCTGTCACGGGCCTATGAAAATGTGCCCCACTACCGCAAAAAGTTTGACGAAGCTGGCGTTAAGCCGGAACAGCTGAACACCATCGCTGATCTGAAGAATTTTCCGTTCACCATGAAAACTGACCTGCGCGACAACTATCCGTTTGGCATGTTTGCCTCACCTCGCAGTGACCTGCGCCGCATTCACGCATCATCAGGCACCACAGGCAAGCCAACCGTTGTGGCCTATACATCAGGTGATATTGATCGCTGGGCCGGGCTGATGGCCCGTTCAATGGCCGCCGGCGGGGCGCGACCGGGGGACGTTGTGCATAACGCCTATGGTTACGGGCTGTTTACTGGCGGCTTGGGCGCGCACTGTGGGGCGGAACGTCTGGGCTGTGCTGTTGTGCCTATTTCGGGTGGCGGCACCGAACGTCAGGTTGAATTGCTGAAAGACTTTTCGCCGGATATTTTGTGTTCGACGCCATCCTACGCGCTGAACATCGTCGAAGTCGCCCAGCAGCAAGGCATCGATATTGCAGCCCTGCCCGTGCGGCGCGGCATTTTCGGCGCCGAACCCTGGAGCGAAGAAATGCGATCCGAACTGGACCGCGCCCTTGGCATCAAATCGGTCGATGTCTACGGCTTGTCGGAAATCATGGGGCCGGGTGTGGCCTGTGAATGTGACACCGAACGATCCGGCCTGCACGGCTGGGAAGACCAGTTCCTGTTTGAAATCATCGACCCCGAAACCCTGGAACCCCTGCCAATGGGCGAAGCGGGCGAGTTGGTGATCACAACCCTAACCAAAGAAGCCCTGCCGATGGTGCGTTATCGCACCCGCGACATTACCCGCCTGACGGATGAACCCTGTGCCTGCGGGCGCAGCCATGTGCGCATTTTGCGCGTCACCGGGCGTGATGATGACATGCTGATCATCCGTGGCGTCAATGTTTACCCCAGTCAGGTTGAATCGGTTCTGCTGCGGGTTTCCGGCCTGTCACCACATTATCAGATCAAGCTGCGAAAAGACGGATCCATGGACGCAATGTCCCTTGAGGTGGAAATTGCACCGGACGCGCCAGCGGGCGACAGCGACCTGTCGGCCAAGGCCGCAGAGGTGCGCCACCACATCAAAACCATCATCGGGGTAAGCTGTGACGTACAAGCCAAGCGTCCGGGCGAATTGCCGCGCTCTCAGGGTAAGGCCGTTCGGGTGCTGGATTTGCGCAATAAAACCTAGTCTTTAACGATATTTCGTCAACGGCGGCGTTTCGGTACTTTATGTTGCTTGGATTTATGTATTGTGGTACTGTTATGCCTAATTAGACGCGGCATCTTCTGCGTCTTCCAACGGGAGGAAACGATGAAACTAAAGGTTCACATGAAGACCGCCACACTGGCGCTCGCGACAACCGCACTGGCAGTACTGGCATCACCGGTACTGGCTGAAATCAAAATTGGCAGCACGCTGGCCCAAACCGGCCCTGCATCCTTTTTGGGGGATCCGGAAGCCAAGACGTTGCGGATGCTGGTTGATGACCTGAACGCAAACGGCGGCATCAATGGCGAACAAATCAAGCTGATCATGTATGATGATGGTGCAGACCCCAATAAGGCCCGCACATTCGCAACCCGCATGGTTGAAGACGACGAAGTCGTTGCCGTTATTGCCGGTTCAACAACCGGTGCCACAATGGCGATGATCCCGGTTTTCGAAGACGCGGGTGTTCCGTTTATTTCGCTGGCGGGTGCTGCGGTCATTATTGATCCGGTCAAAAAGTGGGTCTTTAAAACACCGCACACAGACACAATGGCCTGTGGCAAAATCTATGCAGACATGAATAAGCGCGGCATTTCAAAAGTCGGCATCATTTCCAGCAGTGGCGGATTTGGTAAATCCATGCGCGCCCAGTGCATGGGTCTGGCCGACGCCAGTGGTATCGAAATCGTTGCTGACGAAGTTTATGGACCAAAAGATGCGGATATGACGCCGCAGCTTACCAAAATTGGCAATACTGCTGGTATTCAGGCCGTAATCGACACGGGCTTTGGTCAGTCCGCCGCGATTGTTGCCCGTAACTTTAGCCAGTTGCAGATCGATGTGCCGCTTTATGAATCCCACGGTGTGGCTTCCAAAAGCTTTATCGACCTTGCCGGTGACGCCGCAAATGGTGTTCGTCTGCCAGCATCCGCCCTTTTGGTTGCTGAAATTCTGGCCGATGACGACCCGCAGAAATCTGTCGTTGTGTCCTATCGTGACGCATACGAAGCCGCAACAGGTGAGCCGGTTTCAACCTTTGGCGGTCACGCGGCCGATGCGTTCAACATGATGGTTGCCGCGATTGAGCGCGCCGGGCCAACAGATTCAGCAGCAATCCGCGACGAGATCGAAAAAACCACTGGTTTCATCGGTACTGGTGGCGAAGTGAACATGGGGCCAAATGATCACCTTGGCCTTGATCTGAGCGCCTTCCGGATGCTGGAAATCAAAGACGGCACATGGTCAATCTTTGAATAAATAAATCTGGCGGGGCGTCCAGAACGCCCCGCCAACCAACAGAAGCTAACCCGCGGTAAATCGGGCAAGACTGCAAGGAATAAAATGTCCGAATTTTTACAATTCCTGTTTTCAGGGGTCACCGTGGGCGCGGTCTATGCGCTGGTCGCCCTGGGGTTTACCATCATATACAACGCATCCGACGTGGTGAACTTTGCCCAGGGCGAGTTTGTGATGCTGGGCGGGATGAGCACTGTCTTCCTGTATGAAGCAGGCATCCCCCTGTTTCCGGCGGCCGTTCTGGCAATCATCCTAACCAGTATTGTCGGCGTTGCCCTGAACAAACTGGCGATTGAACCGGCGCGCGGCGCGTCTGTGGTCAGCCTGATCATCATCACAATCGGCGCATCCATTTTTCTGCGCGGCATGGCGCAGATCGTCTTTGACAAACAAATCCACCGCTTTCCGGCCTTTAGCGGCGAACAACCGTTCGTGGTGGGGGGGGCAACAATCCTGCCCCAAAGCCTGTGGATCATATTCGGCGCACTGGCCATTTTTGGCGCGCTTTACTTCTTTTTCACCAAAACCCTGACCGGTAAGGCCGTTCTGGCCACCGCCAACAACCGCGACGCGGCCAAACTAATGGGGATCAACACGAATTTCATCATGACCCTTAGTTTTGCAATGTCCGCCGGAATTGGCGCAATTGCCGGGGTTCTGGTCACACCAATGACCCTGACCAGTTATGATGTTGGCATTGCACTGGCCCTAAAGGGGTTTGCCGCTGCCATGCTGGGCGGCATGGGGCGCCCGCTTGGCGCACTGGTTGGTGGCTTGGCCATTGGCATGATAGAGGCGATGACCGCCGGTTATATCAGCTCAGAATATAAAGATGCCGCAACGTTTATCGTAATTCTTGCCGTATTGTTCATCATGCCAAACGGCATTTTTGGACGCTCGGCAATCGACAGGGTGTGAAGCTGTGAATTCCATTTCCACAAAATACGCCACACTGATTGCAATGGTTGCTGTCATCGTGATTGCCCCAATGTTTTTCCCCAGCTCTTTTTATTATCGTATCGGCGCGCTGATCTTCATCAACGGACTGGCGGTGATGGGGTTGGTGGTGCTGATCGGGTACGCCGGACAGGTTAGTCTGGGTCACGCCGGGTTTGTTGGCATCGGGGCCTATGCGGCGGCCCTTGGCCCGATTTATCTGGGGCTTCCGCCGGTCCTTGGCATTGTTCTGGGCGCCCTGATTTCGGGGTCTCTTGCATGGTTGATCGGTCGCCCGATCCTGCGGCTGCGCGGGCATTATCTGGCGGTGGCGACACTGGGTGTTGGTATCCTGATTTATATGGTTCTTAACAACGAAGCCCAACTGACAGGCGGCCCTGACGGCATGCCGGTTCAGGCGATTGGGCTGAAAGAGTTCCTGAAATCCATTGGCTATTCAGTCAAGGGATCGGTGATGTGGTACTGGCTGGCGGCGATTGTATTGCTGGTTGGGGCGGTGATCGGGCTAAACCTGCATGACAGCCCGACAGGGCGCGCATTGCGATCCTTGCACGATTCTGAAATTGCCGCACGCACTGTTGGTATTGATGTTGCCCGCTATAAGCTGCGCGCCTTTGTTATTTCGGCTGTTTATGCATCGGTTGCGGGGTCACAACTGGCGCTGATGAACAAATTCATCTCACCCGATGTGGCAAGTTTTTTGCATTCTGTTGAACTGGTCACGATGACGGTTCTGGGGGGCGCAAGTGTTATATTCGGGGCGCTGGTGGGGGCAACCATCCTGACGGCCCTGCCCCAGGTTCTGACGATGTTCGAAGATTTCGAACATGTCCTGCTGGGGCTGATCATGATGCTGGTGATGATATTCATGCGCGCCGGTCTGGTGCCCAGCCTGATCAAACTGATACGGAGGCTAACCAAATGACCCTGCTTCAGATCGAAGGTCTGGGCATTAATTTTGGCGGTCTGGCAGCCGTTGATAAGGTGTCCTTTGCCGCAAAACCCGGTGAAATTGTTTCAATCATCGGCCCCAACGGGGCGGGCAAAACCACGCTGTTCAACCTGATATCAGGTATCTACACCCCGTCATGTGGCCGTGTGATGTTGTCGGGTCAGGACATAACGGCCCTGCCCCCCCATCGTCTGGCCGCCCTTGGCATGTCACGGACATTTCAAAACCTTCAGGTATTTCAGCAGATGAGCGTGCTGGAAAACGTCATGGCAGGCTGTCACATGGGTGAGGGCAATCATATCTTTGCTGATCTTCTGGCCCTGCCCGCAACCCGCGCACGAACCCGAAAATCCCGCACGACGGCGCTGGAACTACTGGGGCGTGTCGGGCTGGCGGATCAGGCAGATCAAGAGGCATCCGCCCTGTCATACGGCGCGCTAAAGCGGCTGGAAATTGCCCGCGCGCTGGCCACCAACCCGCGCCTGTTGTTGCTGGACGAACCGGCGGCCGGGTGTAACGCAGTTGAAACCGAAGAAATTGACAATCTGATCGCCCAGATTGCCGAAGAAGGCATTGCCATTTTGTTGGTTGAACACGACATGAAACTGGTGATGAAAATCTCTAACCACATCGTGGTTCTGGACCATGGCAAAAAGATCACCGAGGGCACGCCACAGGACGTGGCAAAAGACCCCAAAGTGATCGAAGCCTATCTTGGATCAAGTGCCGGAAAGGAAGTCAGCAATGCTGTCGGTTGAAGGATTGCGCAGCCGGTACGGGCGAATTGAAGTCCTGCACGGCGTTGATATTCACGTCAAACCCGGTGAAATCGTCACCGTGGTTGGGGCAAACGGGGCCGGTAAAACCACGCTGTTGCGGTGCTTATCAGGTATTCAGCCAGCGGCGGCGGGAACCATAACCTTTAAAGGCAACGATATATCGCGCACCACGCCCCACCACCGGGTGAAACAGGGTCTGGCCCAGTCCCCGGAAGGGCGCCAGATATTCACCAACCTGTCAGTCGAAGAAAACCTGCGCCTTGGGGCCTATTTGTTTTCAGATGACCGGGTGGCGACAGATTTGGCAGATGCGTTCGCAATGTTCCCGATCCTGAAGGAAAAGAGAAACCTGTCAGCCGGGGAATTGTCAGGTGGTCAACAACAGATGCTGGCCATCGCGCGCGCCCTGATGGCGCGCCCTGACTGCCTGTTGCTGGACGAACCCAGCATGGGGCTGGCACCAATTCTGGTAGATCAAATTCTGGACGTGGTAAAAAACCTGCGTTCTTTGAATGTGACCGCATTGCTGGTTGAACAAAACGCCTATGCGGCCCTGTCAATCGCGGATCGCGGCTATGTCATGGAAACCGGGAAGGTGACAATTTCAGGACCGGCCCAGGAACTGATCGCGGATGAACGCATCCGCGCGGCGTATCTCGGCCTTTAGGTCCCGGCCTCAGACACCCAACCACTGACTTTGCAAATCGTGATCTTTGCGCAGCTCTGCCGGGTCGCCCTTCCAGGCGGCGGTTCCCCGGCCAATAATGCAGATGTCATCGGCCAGACTGGTCGCAAAACCGAAATTCTGTTCAACCAGCAACATGGTCAGCCCGTCACGTTTCAGATCCATCAGCTTGTCATGGATTTGTTTGATGATGATCGGTGCCAGCCCTTCGGTCGGTTCATCCAGAACCAGAACACGGGGGTTCATCAGCAGGGCACGCCCGATGGCCAGCATCTGTTGTTCACCACCTGACAACTGATTGCCGCCGTTTTGCAGGCGTTCGCCCAGTCGGGGGAAAAAGTCCAGCACCCTTTCAAGGGTCCAGTCGCGCGCGCCCACGGGTGTGACCCGTGCGGCCAGTTCCAGATTTTCCAAAACTGTCAGTGACGCAAAAATATCGCGGGTTTCGGGCACAAAGGCGATGCCAGAACGGGCAATATGATACGGGGCCTGACCCGTGATTTCCTGACCGTCCAGTTTGACGGACCCTTTGGTGATGCCGATCAACCCCATAACAGATTTCAGCGTGGTCGTTTTACCGGCCCCGTTGCGGCCCAGAATGCCAAGCACCCGGCCCTGTTCAACGTTGAAATCCAGACCATGGATAACCCGTGTTTCACCGTACCCGGTGTGAAGATCGCGAACCTCAAGCATCGTCGTCCCAATCGCCAAGATATATTTCACTTACAAGGGAACTGGCGCGGGTTTCATCCGGCGTTCCTTCAAATACCACTTTGCCATAGTTCAGCACGGTAATGCTGTCGGCAACGTCAAAGGCCAAATCCATGTCATGTTCAATGATCAGCACCGTCAATTCGCGGGGCAATGTTTTAAGCAACCCGTGAAAGGCGCTGATCATGCTTGGCCCGACGCCCGACGTTGGTTCATCCATCAACAAAACCTTGGGCCCATTGGCCAGCGCCAGCCCAACCTCTAGCTGGCGACGGTTGCCATAGGACACATTGGCGACCTGCATTTCCAGCATATCCTTCAGGCCAACCTGCGCGGCGACATCTGTCACCACTTTGCGCAGCTCAGGGTCGTTATGGGTATCACGCAACAATGACCCCGACAGGCCCATTGCCACCGCCGCGGCCAGCGACAGGTTTTCCCCGATCGTCAGCCCCTCAAACAGGTTATTCTTCTGATAACTGCGTGACAGGCCAATATGCGCGCGGGCCTCTACCGGCAGGGATGTGATTGATTTTCCGTCGATAAAAACATCGCCCGACGAAGGCGCAATTTCACCTGCCAAAAGGTTAAACAGGGTGGTCTTACCCGCCCCGTTCGGCCCCAACACCACGCGGCGTTCACCCTTTTCAAGGTGCAGAGATACGTCGTCCGTAACCACAAGGGAGCCGAATGATTTACAAAGATTGGCAACTTTAAGCATCGGTTTTCGCCCCGCTGGCCGGTGCCGCTTTGGCAGCCCGCCTGGCCAGGTATTGCTCCAACCCGCCGTAAATACCGCGCCCGCCAGCCATAACTGTGATGATCAGAAGAATACCAATGATCATATGCCAATAGGTGGTGATATTGCTGATTTCATGTTTTAGGAAAACCATAACTACAGCGCCAAGAACCGGGCCAACAAGGGTGCCAAGCCCACCAAGAATGACCACGATCAGCACCTCACCCGAAAAGGTCCAGATCACCAGTTCGGGTGATACAAACATGGTGTGCTGTGCTGCCAGTGCGCCGGCAATCCCGGCCAGCGACCCCGACAGGCCAAAGGCCAGTGCCTTGAACTTCCAAACCGGGGTGCCAAGGGCACGCATGCGGTCTTCGTTTTCGTGAATACCCGAAAAGGTGCGCCCAAACGCCGAGCGTAATATCAGGGCGGCAACAACATAGGTCAGGCCAATGCATAAAACGCTAAAGATCGCGAACTGCACGCCGCTTTCCAGATTGACGCCGATGGCCGACAGGTCCAGCCGGGTCAGGCCCCACATTCCGTCGTCACCCCCAAGGGATTTTGAATCAAAGATCATTACATAAATCATCTGGCCAAAGGCCAGCGTTGCCATGATGAAAAAGATCCCCCGGGTGCGCGACGTAACCGCCCCCACCGCAAAGCCAAAGGTAAAGGCCGCCACAATTGCCGCCACAACCGCCAGTGCAGGCGGGCCGCCCATCAAAACATTCACCGCCGCATAGGCATAGGCCCCAAGGCCAAAGATCGCCCCATGGCACAGGGACACCATGCCGCCGTATCCCGACACCATATCCACACTGATCGCAAGGATCGCCAATATCGCGACCTCAACCACCAGTTCACGGCCAAAATAGCTACCGTTCATTGTATAGATGATCAGCCCGACAAGAATGGCCAGCAATACAAAGGTTTTTAGTTTCGTCTGATGAAACATTGCCCTAGCTCCTTGCCGGGAAAAGGCCGGCAGGGCGGAAAATCAACACCCCGGCAAGCAATACATAAACCAGAACAGATGCAATCTGTGGTGCAATCACAGCGCCAAACGTCTGAATAAACCCAACCAGCAACGACCCGGCCATTGCGCCCTTCAGGCTGCCAAGGCCGCCAATCACGACAACAATAAGGGCCGGGATCAATATTTCGGTTCCCATGCCCGGATACACCGACAAAATCGGTGCCGCCACCGCGCCCGCCAATCCGGCAAGGGCGCAGCCAACACAAAACACGATGAAAAATACCTTTTCCACGTTGATGCCAAGGCAGGCGGCCATATGTTCATTGTCCACACCGGCGCGGATCATTGCGCCAATCTGGGTGCGCGACAGGATCAGGTGCAAAACCCCCAGCACGAATATGCCAAGCCCGATCACAAACAACCGGTAGGCAGAATACTTAATTCCCCAAAATTCAATCGGGCCTGAAAACAACGCCGGTTCTTCAACGCCAAGGGCAATATCACCCCAAAAGATGCGGAAGATATCAAGAAATACAAAAATCAGCCCAAAGGTGATCAAAACCTGGTTCATCGGCCCGGCGTTTCGCATCCGCTTGATCAGCCCAAGATACAAAAGCATCCCCGCGATCGCCACCGCCACAGGTGCCAGCAAAAAGCCCGCCCAATATGACCCGGTTAATTTCACAGCGCTGAAGCTGACAAAAGCCCCCAGCGCATAAAGCGCCCCATGCGCAAGATTAACAAAATGCAAAAGCCCAAAGATCACGGTCAGACCGACCGAAAGCAAGAACAGCAGCATTGAAAACTGAAGACCATGCAATCCCTGCACAATCCAAAAGGCCATAGTGTCAGTCATTTAGAAATTCCGTTTGAATGTCACAGACAGGATGACCCAGGCCAAGGCCCGGATCACCCCAGTTTTAGTGCAATTCTCAGAACTGACAGCCGTTAACAGCGTCAGCAACGTTGTCGATCTGTCCGATCAGTTTCTGAGTCAGGCCATTGTCGCCGGCAACTGTCTCATAAACATAGATGTTCTGAACAACGTTATTGGTTGCCGGGTCAATGCTCAGCGCGCCGCGCGGACCAGTATAGGCAACCTTGGACATTGCTGTGGCAATTGCTTCACGACCAGAAGCGCCGGACTTAACGGCCTCTACCAGAACCCGACCTGCATCATAACCTTGCACCGCAAATTCTGACGGCGCTTTGCCTGTCTTTGCAATAAAGGCTGCTTTGAATGCATTGTTTTCAGGTATGTCCAGCGTTGGTGCATAGTGTGCACCCGTGACAACACCTTCAGCAGCCGGACCTTCAGCAGCCACATAAAGCGGTGACGTCAGAAAGCCAGAGCCATAAAGCGGAATATCGCCCTTAATACCAAGGGACGCATACTGCTTAACAAAGGAAATTGCTTCACCACCGGCATAGAACACATAGATCGCGTCCGGTTTGGCTGCACTGGCTTTGCTCAGGTAAGGACCAAAGTCTTTGGTCTTGCCAAAGGGTGTAAACTCAGCACCAACAATTTCGCCACCAGCGGCGATAAAGGCTTCGCTAAAGGCCGCCATTGTCTGGTGACCCGCCGCATAATCGGACGCCATTGTGTAGGCTGTGCGAACACCACTGTCATATAGCCACTGACCCATAGGGCGGTTGATTTGTGCGTTGGAAAACGAAACCCGTGCAACGTATTTGCTGCAACGTGAACCGGTTGCGTCATTGTTACCGGCGTTTGCCACGATTAACGGCACCTGCGCGCCATCAACAAAATCACGAACCGCACCAAGAACACCGGATGATACGATACCAACGATCACGTCAACTTCGTCTTCCAGAACCAGTTTGCGGGCCTTTGCCAGACCAACAGGTGGCTTAACTTCGGTGTCCTCACGAACAATAACAAAGTCACCGGCCATACCGGATTCTTCCAGCGCCAGGGTAAAGCCAGCGTCAATTTCGTTGCCAAGTGCGGCGTAGACGCCAACATAAGGCAGCAAAAGACCAACTTTGGTTTCACCAGCATTCACACCACCAACACCAGCAGCCATAACACAGGCAGCCAATGTCGCACGGACACTTAACGGCTTTAGTTTTTCAAACATTTCGTTCCTCCCAATTTGATTACCCTCACCGGGGCTTTTTGGGCATTTCACTGGCAACAAAGAAGACTTTGTGCACAATAATGCCTACGAATCGCATCAACGACCCGCTTAGGGGGAAACCTAGCACAAATTCAGCACATTAAAAGTTGTTCCACTCATGCATAATAGCGCACCATAGATTTAGTAAGATTCGGCAAAACCCAGGAGAACCAAGATGGCACTGACAGAATTTCTGGAAATCATCCATGACATCGCCAAGGCAATCGGCGATCAACCCCTTGATAGCAATCTCAACACGCTTCTGAACGACAGGTTTTCCCGCAAGGGTGAAAAGTTTTCCCGCCTGTCCGCCCTTTGCGCACAGGGTGAGGCCGAAGGCTGGCTGATGCAGCGCGAAGGCGGCGGCGTCAAATTCGGGCGCGCCGTTAAACCCGGCACCGATGCGGGCCGGTTCAGTGTTGACGTGGTTCGCATGAAAGATGTCGTCGGGCCGCACCACATTCACACAACCGGCGAAATTGGCGCTATAATGCCCATTTCGGGAAAACCAAAATTCGATGGCATGCCAGAAGGCTGGTATGTTTACCCGCCGGGGTCAGATCACAACCCGACCGTTACAGGGGGGGATGCCTATGTATTGTATCTGTTGCCCGACGGTAAAATTGAATTTACCGGCAAATAACCCGGCCCACCCGGCACCAAACAAAACCACAGGAAACCAACCATGAAATGGCAAACCCAACAGCCCGCAGATATCACGATTGATGGCACCCGGCTTGAATACCGCTGTTGGGGTCCGGCCCCGGCCGACGCCCCAACCATAATTTTGCTGCACGAAGGTCTGGGCTGCGTTGGCCTGTGGAAGGACTTTCCCGAGCGGTTGGCCGAACAAACCGGGCACGGCGTGTTTGCCTATTCACGCGCAGGATATGGCAATTCAGACCCCGCCACCCTGCCCCGCCCGCTGGACTATATGACCCGCGAAGCGGTGGATGTGCTGCCAAAGGTTCTGGATAAGATCGGCTTTGAAAACGGTATTTTGCTGGGCCACAGCGATGGCGCGTCAATCGCAACCATATATGCAGGCAGTATCGAAGATTTCCGCGTTCGCGGTATTGGGCTTATTTCACCCCATTTCTTTACTGAACCCGAGGGCCTGTCATCCATTGCACAGGCGGGTGTCGCCTATAAAACCGGCGATCTGCGCACACGTCTGGCCAAACACCACGCCGACCCGGACAACACATTTCACGGCTGGAACGACGCCTGGCTGGACCCCGGCTTTAAAAGCTGGAACATCGAAGAAGCCATTACCTATCTGCGCATTCCGGTTCTGGCTGTTCAGGGGGCTGACGATCAGTACGGCACGATGGCCCAGATTGAGGCCCTTGGCGCCGGGCTGTATTCGCCGCTGGATGTCGAAATTCTGGATGACTGCCGCCATTCACCCCATATT
>DAOURA010000038.1 GCA_030625325.1 Marinosulfonomonas sp. | reverse complement strand
CGGTTATACCGGTGGAATGCATCGCCTTCGATGGACACGGCACTAATACCTTCGCGACGAAAAATCTGGTCAAAGGTTTCTTTGACGGTGGACGTACCGGCCCCGGATGATCCGGTGACAGAAATGATAGGGTGTTTGATGCTCATGCTGACTGTCCTCAGGTTCTAAACAGGCCACGGTTGCCAAATAGGGCGGCAACTTCGCCTTCGGGTAGGTCGTGATAGGTGGCAATTCGGTCGACCTTTTCAGCCGAGCCGAAAACCAACGGTGTACGGGCGTGCAGGCCTTTTGCTGACTGGCGCAATATCGGGTCCTGCCCGTCGGTGGCTTTGCCGCCCGCCTGTTCAATGACCATCGCCACCGGCGCACATTCATAGACCATCCGCAGACGCCCGTTTTGGTAGCCCTCGCGGTCGTCCGACGGGTATAAAAACACGCCGCCCCGTGTCAGTATCCGGTGCGTTTCGGCCACAAGGGATGCAACCCAGCGCATGTTAAAATCCTGGGCGCGCGGTCCTTCTGTGCCAGCGATGCAATCGTCAATGTAGGCGCGCACCGGGCGCGACCAGTGGCGATAGTTTGAGGCATTGATCGAATATTCATGCGAGCGGGGCGTGATCTGAACCGTGCGGTTAACCAGAACGAAATTGCGACCAACAGGGTCCATCACAAAATGCAGCGTGCCATTGCCAAATGTCACCATCAGCGCCGTTTGTGGCCCATAAATGAAGTACCCGGCGGCAATCTGTTCATTCGCCGGGCGCAAAAAACTTTCAATCGCGTCGTCCTTGGTTTCGAATATTGAAAACAGCGTGCCGATCGAAACATTCACATCAATGTTGGATGATCCGTCAAGCGGGTCAATCGCCAGCGCGAATTCACCGCCTTCGTCGATCAGAATAGCATCTTCCTGCTCTTCCGAAACGTACCAGCGAACGGATGTTCCTTTTAGGGCCGCCGCAAATTCATCGTCGGCCATGACATCCAGCGCCTTTTGCTGGTCGCCGTCGGTATTTTCGCCGACACCGGCACCAAGGGACTGGCCAAGTGGCCCGCGCGCTATGGTCATTGCCAGTTGCTCGGCGACCACGCAAAGTGCGGTTATTGACGCGCGCAGCCTTTCAGGTATCAGGGCCTGATCGATTATTATGGCGGTGCGTTTCATGGTTCCTCCCAGATACCGAATCTGACGCTTGCTATTGATAATGCAGATTTATGAATGTATGAAAATTTAAAAAGTACGAATGGAGATTAAATAAAATTTAATGGCCGTGATTGATGGAATAACCATGAAACAATTGCGCGCGGTTGAGGTGGTGGGCGAAACCGGCTCTATCACGCGGGCTGCATCCAGTCTGGGGCTGACCCCGCCTGCGGTGCATACGCAACTGCGCACGCTTGAGGATAATCTGGGCTGTAGCATTGTTGAAAAGGCCGATAAATCCGGCATGGTCCTAACGGCCGAAGGGCAGTTGTTACGCCAGGCCTATCAGTCGATGAACACCTGCCTGAAAAGTTGCACCAACCAGATAGAGGCAATGAAAAAGGGGTTGGCAGGAAACGTTGTTCTGGGGGTGGTATCAACCGGAAAGTATTTTGCCCCCGCATTGGTTGCAGGGTTCAAAAAAATCTACAAAGACATAGAGATACGCCTGATTGTCGGTAATCGCGGTGCTATTATTGATGCCTTGAATGAACGGTCAATTGATCTGGCGATTATGGGGCGCCCGCCGCGCAGCCCGGTTGTTACGGCTGCTGCTATTGGGGTTCATCCAATGCTGATGATTGCCGCGCCAGAGAATCGGTTGGCCGGGGTTGATTTTGTGAACCCCGAAGAAATGCTGGATGAGGTGGTAATTTCGCGGGAACAGGGTTCGGGAACGCGAATATTGATGACCCGTTATCTGGATCGTATCGGTGAAGGCAGGCCATATGAAGCTATTGAAATGGGATCAAATGAAACGATCAAACAGGCGGTGATTGCCGGTCTGGGGATAGCACTGATTTCCCAGCATACGGTGACCGAAGAATTGAAGGCGGGTCGTTTGGTTGCAATCAAAACCAGCGAAATGCCGATTGAGCGCCAGTGGTTCGTGTTGCACCGTGCCGATCAGGAACTGTCCCCGGCAATGCAATCGGTCTGGGGTTTCATCACACAACACAGTGCGCGTTTCTTTCCATCCCTTAACTAATACAACTAATGCACCCACCCTGAAGACGCGATCATTTATGGTTAAGGCAAAATTATCAGCCAGACCCAGACAGTCAGGATCGACAACGCCGTTGCAATCAAAACCGATGATGCCGCCACCCGGCGCGCGGTGCCATACATGTTGGCGAACAGATAGCTGTTTACCCCCGGTGCCATTGCGGCCGTTACCACCGCCGAACGCAACTGTGTCTGGCTAAGATCAAACACCCATGTGCCAAGGGAATATGTCACCGCCGGATGCACGATCAGGGACACGCCACTGATCCATGCAATGGTTTTCATGTCGCCCTCGGGGCGGTAACGGGTCAGGGTGCCGCCAAGCGCGAACAGGGCTGCGGGCAGGGCGGCGCGCACCATCATGTCAACGCCCGCGTTTACCGCGCCGGGCAGGGGGATATGGCCAAGGTTCACCACGAACCCCAGAAAGATCGCGATCAACAGCGGGTTGCGTGAAAATGATATCAGAATTTTACGCGCCAGCCCGGCCTTGGACACGGCCCCGCCCGAACGGGAAATTTCCATCAGTGTCACGCCAAAGGCGTATATGATCAGTGCATGAACTGAAATTATCGCATAGTTTCCGTTCAGGGCATCAGGGCCATAGGCGCGCTGGGTTATTGGCAGGCCCAACAGAACACTGTTGGAAAACAAACAGCAAAATCCGATGGCGATACTGTCCTGAATATTGCGCGCAAACAGGTGGCGCGCACCGATAAATCCAAGGGTGAAACCACTGAACGCCCCGCCATAAAAACTGGCCAGCAGCGGGATATCAAAATCAGCCGACAGGTCAATTTTTGAAATTGCGGAAAACAGCAGGCAGGGCACTGCAAAGCTTTGGGCGAACCGCATCAGCCCCTCAACCGCGCTTTGTGAAAAATAGCCCTTCCACGCGGCAACATAACCAAAGCCAATCACCAGAAAGACCGGCAGGATGACATCGATCAGGGCTGCCATATGTCAGACCTCGTAAACGATGGTCATGCCGTCATAGGCCGGGGTGATGTGATCCGGCGTTTCGCCGTTCAGCGTTTCATAGTCCAGATCAAGGTGTAAATTGGTCAGCACCGCCCGTTTGGGGGCAATCCGGGTGATCCAGTCAAGGCTGCGTTCCAGATGAAAATGTGTCGGGTGGGGCGCGCGGCGCAGGGCGTCAAGCACCCAGCAATCCAGCCCCTGCAGGGCCGGTAGTGCATCATCGGGAATGTCGGACACGTCCGGCAGGTATGCCAGATCATTCACCCGAAACCCAAGGGATTTGATCGCCCCGTGTTCCACGTCAAACGGGGTCAGGGTGATGGCACCGCCAGCCCCGTCAATGGTCACATCACCGCGGATTGTGTGCAGGTCCAGAATGGGCGGATATGATGATCCTTCGGGCTGTACGAACACATAGCCAAAGCGCGATAACAGGGCATCCTGCGTCGGGCCGTCGGCCCAGACCGGCAGGCGCTCGCGCCGGTTAAACACGATCATCCGCAAATCATCGATGCCATGCACATGATCCGCGTGGGAATGGGTGAAAACCACGGCGTCCAGTTCGCCGATCCCGGCGTCCAGCAATTGCGCGCGCATATCTGGCGACGTGTCGATCAGAGCCCGCGTGGTGCCGCCCGCATTGGTGCGCTGAACCAGCATTGAACACCGTGTGCGGGTGTTTTTTGGGTTGTCGGGGTCGCAATCCCCCCAGTGGCCGCCCAGCCGTGGCACCCCGCCTGATGAGCCGCAACCCAATATGGTAAAGCTAAGGCTTGCCATTATGTGCCCCCGTCCCAGCGGGAAACCTTGGTGAACAGGCGGTCAAAATTCGCCTGTGTCTGGGCGGCAAAATCGGCGTAATCCATGTTGAAAACATCGGCCCCGACCTGTGCGGTATGGGCGGTATAGGCCGGTTCATTGCGCCGCCCGCGAAACGGCGGGGGGGCCAGATAGGGGGCATCAGTTTCCACCAAAATCCGATCAACCGGGGCGGCGGCAAAAATGTCCCGCACGCTTTGGGATTTCGGAAATGTGGCGATGCCGGACATTGACAGATAAAACCCCAGATCAAGGGCCGCTTTGGCCAGTTCTGGGCCAGACGAAAAGCAATGCATCACACAGGAAAATGCCCCCGAGCGATGCTCAGCCGCTAATATGTCAGCCATGTCGCTGTCGGCGTCGCGCGAATGAATGATCAGTGGCAGGCCGGTCTGGCGCGCGGCCGCAATATGGTTGATCAGGCTTTCGCGCTGAACCGGTTTGCTATCGGCCGTATAATGGTAATCCAGCCCGCTTTCCCCGATGGCCACGAATTTCGGGTGCTGGGCCAGTTTGACCAGGTCTTCAACGCTTGCCATTGGTTCGTCTGCCACACTCATCGGGTGGGTGGCGGCGGCGAAAAACACCGGCGCGAACTGTTCGGCGATGGCGCGCACCTGTGGTTCATTGCGCAGCTTGGTGCAGATCGTCACCATCCGTGTGACACCGGCGGCAACCGCGCGTTCCACCACATCGGGCAGTTCTTCGGCAAAATCCGGAAAATCCAGATGGCAGTGACTGTCGGTTATTTCAGCAGGTAAGTTTGGCATCTGGCCCCTATCGGGCGGCCAGTTTTGCCGCCCTGTCATTTATCTTGAAAACCATATCAAGGATGAGAGCCGCAGGGTCAAGGTTCACGGCCTTGCCATGTCGCGCCCGCGCCCCCAATTCCTGTTGCAGCTCTGCCCATTTTCGCCCCGCATCCGGGGCCGGGGCAAGGCGTTGCATCAGGGCGGCTTCGCCGGGTGACGCCTCTACCAAGGGGGGGCCGGACACCCCGGTGCGTGCGGTGCGGGACAAAAACAGGTCCATCAGGCGCAGTAACAGATCAAATCGCGCCTCTTTTGGTTTGCCAACCACGCTTTCGGCCAGTTTCAGGGCCCTTGGCCGGTCAACGTTGGGCAGGCTGGAAAACAGGGATATGATTTCGGCGTAGACCTGCATGCCATCCATATTGGCCAGACGCACCGCTTCCCCCACGGAACCACCGGAAAGTTCGGCCATGGCGTCGGTGTTGGTGCCACTGTCAGAACCGGCGGCTGTCATTGCCGCCCCCATGTCGGCGGGCGACAGGGTGGCGCAGCGCAGTTCCCGACAGCGGCTGCGGATCGTGGGCAGCAGGCGGCTGGGCTGGTGGCTGATAAGAAGCATAAAGGTGTCAACGGGTGGCTCTTCCAGCAGTTTCAATAGGGCATTGGCGGCACTGACGTTCAGATCGTCTGCGCAGTCTACTATAACCACGCGCCGCCCGCCATCCGCTGCCGACAGGTTGAAAAACCCTTTCAGTTCGCGCGCCCCGTCAACGGTTATCCCTTGGGTGAAACGTTTCTTTTTTTCGTCCCAGACCGGGCGCAATAAAAACAGGCGCGGTTCTGACAGGGCCAGCAGGTGGCGCGCCACCGGGTGATCGGGATCAATGTCCAATGTCGTTGGGGCGGGGGGGGCATCGGCAAACATCCCGCCGTCATCCGCCATCGGGGTGGCCAGCAAAAATTTGGCAATTCGCCAGGCCAGGGTGGCCTTACCAACACCGCGCGGCCCGGTGATCAGCCAACCGTGGTGCAGGCGACCAGAATTGAAGGCGGTTAGAAATGCGGCCTCGGCCAACCCCTGACCGATTAGGGCCCCGGTTTCGCGCGGGTGGGGGGCGCCTTCGACCCGGTCATATTCGGGGGCGATTTCTGGATCAGTCATGCCAGACGCGCCAGCGCCAGTGCCGCCACCTCATCCGCCACACTCTGGATGTCGCGGTTGCCGTCCACAACCACACAGCGGTCTGAAAATTCATTTGCCAGTTCCAGAAAGCCGGTGCGCATTTTGCGCTGCATTTCTTCGCCAAACCCTTCAAAGCGTTCTTCGGATGTTTGACGCGAAAGGGCGCGGTTCAGGCCGGTGCCGGGGTCCATATCAATAATAAATGTCAGGTCCGGTTCGCGCCCGATCATCAGGGTGTGCAGCTGGTCCACCATCGGGCGCAGATCGCCCCGTGTGATCCCCTGATAGACCCGTGTTGAATCGGCGAACCGATCACAGATCACCACCTTGCCCGCCGCCAGTGCCGGGTTGATGGTTTTTTCCAGATGATCCCGGCGCGCGGCTGTAAACAGCAATATTTCGGTTTCTGCCGACCAGCGGTCAGGCTCACCTTCCAGCACAAGGGATCTGATTTCTTCGGCCCCCGGTGATCCACCCGGTTCGCGGGTGCGCAACACGTCCAGGCCTGCGGATTTCAGGTGTTCAACAAGCAGGCCAGCCTGTGTTGACTTACCCGACCCGTCAATCCCTTCAAAGGTGACAAACAACCCTTGGCCCATCAGTTGACGCCCTGTGTCCCACCACCGAAACGCCGGGACAAAACGTCAAATGCGGTTTGCAGGCGGGGCAAAAAGCCGCCGCGCGCCACGTCCCGGTCCGACACCAGCGGTATATGGGTATCGGGCAGTTCCTTTAGGGTTACGATTAGGTCGGCCACCACCTGTCCCTTGGTGACGGGGGCCTCTATCGGGGTGCGATAAATCACTTCGCCTGACAGGGCGTCCCGTTCCAGCGCGGGCAACAGCAACGAAACATCATTGGCTGATACCAAGCCAATTTCCGGCTGATCACCCATCCAGATACTGGCGCGTGCAACTTCGATGCCCTGACGGATTACTGTTTTCTGAACGAACTGGCGAAAGGCCCAGTTGACCATGCGCTCGGCTTCTTCGGCGCGCTCTTTTTCGGAATTCAGCCCAGTGATAACAAACACCACCCGGCGCTTGCCCTGAACGGCGGACCCCACTAGGCCATAGCCCGCTTCGCTGGTGTGGCCGGTTTTCAGACCATCCGCCCCAATGCCCAATTTTAACAACGGGTTGCGGTTGTGGCGGTTGTCGGGCGCGCGATTATCAAAGGGAAATTCCTTTTGACCAAAATAGCCATAATATTCAGGAAATTCTGTGATCAGCCGGCTGGCCAGAATGCCCAGATCACGCATGCTCATCCTTTGGTTGGGATCGGGCCAGCCGCTGGCATTTGCAAAGGTTGAATTGTTCATCCCAAGGGCCTTGGCGCGGTCATTCATCAGCCTTGCGAACGCGCTTTCGCTGCCGGCCAGGCCTTCGGCGACGGCCACACAGGCATCATTGCCCGACAGCACGATTATGCCTTGAATCAGCTCGGCCACGGTGGGCCTGTCGGTTTCATTCAAGAACATGGTTGAACCGCCCATGGCCTTGGCGCGGCTTGAAACGCTAAACTGGGTTTCAAGGGTGACACGGCCGTCCTGCAAGGCCTCAAACAACATGTTCAGGGTCATCAGCTTTGACATTGATGCCGGTGGCAGGGGTGCATCTGCATCCTTTTCCAACAGCACAGTGCCGGTTGTCAGATCAACCATATAGGCGGCACGCGCCGCTGAATCATAGCCCGAAACAGCCGGAACACTACACGCCACAAGGGCCGTGAAAATCGCGATCAGACGCAGCACCTGCTTGAACATATTGGCGGCTTTCCTTTCTGACTAATGGGTTACGGAATAGGCATCACCAAAGCCCAGACCCTGGACCTTCTTAAGCAATGCCTTACGTCCTGAACTATTTGCGGCCGGGCCAACCACCACGCGCCAGTATTTTTTGCCACTGGACGTAAAGGTCTTGATCGTTGGGATCACACCCGCCTTGCGCAGCAGATCAGCGGTGCTGTTGGCATTTGACTGAACGCTGAAAATCCCGATCTGAATGAATGGCTTACTTAACGACGAAGCCTTGGCCGGTGCACTTGAAACCGCTGGCTTTGTGGGCGCTGTACCGGTGGACGGCGTTGCCGTTGCCGGTGTGGATGTTGCGGCCTCAATCGCGGATGCGGCAATCGCGGTCAGCGGATCCGCATTGGGTGTTTCAGGGGCGGCAATTGTGGCCTGTGCAATTTCTTCTGGTGCTTCAATCGTTTCGACGGTTTCAGCGGGCGGTGGGGTAATCTGCACCACTTCGCGCCGCATTGCCGTAACGTTCAGGCTAATCGGGGCACCGGCCAGCATTCCCAACTCGGATGCTGCATCAGATGACAACTGAAACCGCGGCCCCGGGTTTTCCCGTTCCCGGCGAAACAGGGCACCAATGATGGATTTTCCATTTTTTTCGTTGCGGATGATCACCCGCTCAGGGTCAGTGACGTCCGGGTGTGCGATCCAGACACCGCCCAGTGACGGACGCCCGTCCCATAACCCCTGATCCGTCTTTTGAAAGACTTCCGGTGCTTCGACATCTCTTTCAATGGTTGCACCGGCAACCGCGGTTCCCGCCGCATCGGTGGCCGCCTGATCGCCTTTATTGCCTGAAAACAGCGGTTTATCGAATAATTCGCCATCTTCACAAGCCGTTAAGAATGTGAAGCCCATTAATACCAGAGCCAGCCGCCCTGCGCCTGCACTTGCCATGCTATGCCCTTTCAACTGCGGCTTTGCCGCAAATATTGCCCGATTTGCCGGGCTGTATTGCCCGGTCGTGACGCTATACTAGCCCCCCTCTGGCCCTATGAAAAGGTGCCTCGCGCGGCTCGGCAAGATTTGGCTGTGATTTAGGCCTTTTAGAATCGAGACTTCGACGCTAAGCCTGCCGCCAGTCGGAGGAGTGGCAGAGTGGTTGAATGCACCGGTCTTGAAAACCGACGTAGGTGAAAGTCTACCGTGGGTTCGAATCCCACCTCCTCCGCCAGATACCCATTTCATTGAATCTCACAAGGTCACTTTCAGTGGCCTTTTCCATTGATTCTATTGAACTTTATTAGCATATCAATTCCTTTCGCTTTTATTCGTTTTGTCTGGTATGCTTTCCTTGCGTGGTATGGATGGTGGTATTTTTCAAATGGCCTACTTGTCTGGGAAGCTCACTAAAAAGCTGGTGGAGAACCTTGGCCCCGGTCGCCATGGGGATGGCAGCGGGCTTTATCTGGTGGTTGACCCGTCGGGTGCGCGGCGCTGGATTGTTCGCGTTACCGTTAAAGGACAGAAAAACCGCAAGGGCGCGCCGCTGAGGACCGATTTCGGACTGGGTGGTGCCGATCTGGTGACACTGCCTCAAGCCCGCGACAGGGCGCTGGAATACCGCCGGATGGCCCGACAGGGGTTGAACCCGCGCTATAACGCCAGACAGGATATCCCAACTTTTGAGGAAATCGCCCAACAGGTCCACATTGATCGTCTGCCGACATGGAAAAATGCCAAGCACGGCCAGCAATGGATCAATACCTTGCGCGATTACGCGTTTCCAAAGATTGGCCGGATGCCGGTGGACAGCATTGGTCAACCGGAAGTCCTGATGTGCCTGTCGCCGATCTGGACCGAGAAACATGAAACTGCGCGGCGGTTATCGCAGCGGATAAAGACGGTTCTGGATGTGGCGAAGTCCAAAGGATTCAGGTCCGGTGAAAACCCGGTGACGGGGATCAAAGACGCGAAAGTGCTGCCCAAAGTTACAGCCAAGCCCAAACATCACAAAGCAATGGCGTGGCAAGATGTTCCAGCCTTCTATGCCGATTTGAAAACACGCAACGCGATGGCCGCCAAGGCGCTGATGTTCACTTGCCTGACAGGGTCGCGCACTGGCGAGGTACTTGGCACGAAATGGGCGGAAGTTGATTTTGAAAACCGCCTTTGGACTTGCCCTGCCGAACGGATGAAAGGGGGCGTAGAACACCGCGTGCCGTTAACGGATGAAATGCTGGCAATCATAGGGCCGCTGCGCGCGATGGAATCCCAGTATGTGTTTGAAGGCCAAAAACGCCACCAGCCGCTTTCAAATATGGCGATGTTGATGCTCTTGCGCCGGATGAAGGTGGAAAGCGTCACCGTGCATGGCTTTCGATCCACGTTCCGGGATTGGGCCTCTGAAACCACCAATGCGCCCAGTGCGGTTGCTGAAAAGAGCCTGTCGCACAAGGTTGGTTCGGACGTTGAACGTGCCTACGCCCGCTCGGATTTACTTGATAAGCGCCGGGCTTTGATGGGACGCTGGTCGGGGTTTGTGAGTAAGCACTTGGGAGAAAGCTGAATGAAAAGGGAAAAACCGGACGACCCAACTGTTTCAAATCGGAAAACCACGGTTTTCGGTTTGCATAGCGCCCCGGCAACGGAGTATTTTGGTGTTGAAGCTATGAAAAAGTTTCCCAGCTATGCTGGACCTGAATTTCTCCACGGAGAATGGGTAGTAGTGGTCAAAACTGTCACCGGATTGGATGATCCTGCATCCGATATTCTGGTGTTTCAAGATGAGAATTCGGCCAAACAATATATGGCCGATAATCCGGTTGGGTCGGACCAGTCAAATGGACCATTTCCTAAAGATTTTGATTGCATGGAGTGGTATAAAAAAGCGGGCAATTTACCGTTCCCTGAGTTTGATTCAGACGATTTTGCTATGCCTTGCTATAGTGCTCTGTCGGATGCTGGCATCATTGACCCGGTGAATTTTTCGATAAATGCAGATTTGTTGGAAGGCGTTTCAAGTGAAAAACTGAATTGGCTGAAGAAAACGTTTGGCGACAGCTGGGAAATAGTCTTGGAGGCAGAGTACGTCATTAGGCACTACCCAATGAATTCTTTGGCAGGATATGCAATTCAGATTTTCTATCACCTTTTCGTTTTGGGAAACGAAATTACTTCTGGATACCTTTGGCGTGAAATGAAAATGGTTCTTTCTGGGGCCGAAGAAATAGCCATACAGGAAAAATCAACAAGGGAAAAAGCTGGGCGAGGCGGTGGAAAGGCTTCGGGGGGACGAAAGTCAAAACGGCTAAATTCATTTATTGTTGAAATAGAAAAGCTTGCCCCGTTTTATCCGCGAATATCAGAAGCAAGGTTATTGGATCAAGCCTTCGATAACGCCCAACAATCTGATGAATCGCTTTGGAGCGAGGGAAAAGACCAAAAGGAAAACTATTTGTCCAACCATATCCGCTCAGAAGAACCTTATAAAAGCAGATATTACGCCATTTTCGGGAAAACAACTTAAGTGGTTCCCACAAAACCCCAAACCGCTTGAGTGCTCTATTTCGCCTGTTTCTAAGAAGCGAAAACTGACTATTATTCAGAGCCATACATAAACCATCAAGGAACTTTATGAATGGCCAACCTATTCGACAAACAACGAAATTATGTCCTTGGGGACCCGGAATTATTGCTGCTGGGCTCAACTGAGCTGTTGGCACAATGGCGTCACAAGGGCGTAGGGCCAGCATTCTACCGCCTTGGCCGAAAGATCATATATCACGGCGCTGATCTGAACGCGTGGGCTGAGGCCAACCGGGTGGAAATGGCCAAACCTGTTGCCAAAAATGGCTAAACGCTACGATATACGCCGGGTTAAGATGCACCGCTGTTATGAAGTCAGTGAGGCGGCTGACGTTCTGGGCATAACCACCCAGACAGTTCGCAAATGGATTAAGGATGGCCTTTTTGTCCTGACGGCAAAACGTCCCAAATTAATTCCGGGGGAAGCGTTAAGAAAATACGCCCAAGACCTCACATCACCCAAAAGGCTGCTGCCCCCCGGCCAGTTCCAATGCTTGCGCTGCAAAACCGCAAGAATGCCATTGGGAATGATGGCCGATTACCTACCCACTGATGCGCATAGGGGCCGTTTAGTGGCCTTGTGCGGGGTTTGTGAAGCAACGTGTAGCCGTTTTGCGAAGGCCAGTGATTTGCCCGAATTATCGCAAATTTTGGAAATCGTTACCAAGCATGTCAACCGAGCCTAAAGGAACCTTTCAAATACGCCTTAAATCATCACTTGGAAAAGGTAAGTGAATCATGAGAAAATATTGCGAAGAAAATGAACGGATCAAGCACGCTTATCTGCGATATATGCGACATGCCAACAGAAAGGATGAGCAAACGCTGGACAAGATCGCCGCTGCATTGGCGAACTTTGAAAAAAGCACAAATTTCAAACCCTTTAAACAGTTCCACATTAAACAGGCTATCCACTTCAAGGCCCATTTGGACAAGGCCCGAAACGCCAACACCGGCAAGCCCCTTAGTCATTCAACCAAGGATGCCGCCTTGCGTTTGCTGAAAGCTTTTTTCAAATGGCTGGCATGGCAACCCGGCTATCGGTCGCGGATCAATTTCCCTGATGTGGAATATTTTAATAACAATGCGAAAGATGCGCGTGTTGCCCATGCTCGTCGGGAAATACCGTTTCCCAGTATCGAGGCCGCAATCCATGCTTTTTCGGGGATGCCTGATGCAACTGAATTACAGCGACGCGATAAGGCAGTTTTTGCGTTTTTCATGCTAACCGGTGCAAGGGATGGGGCGGTTGCATCCTTGAAGTTGAAACACATCAATTTATTCGATGGATCAGTATTTCAGGACGGGCGCGAAGTGAAAACTAAGAACGGCGCCACGTTCACAACATGGTTTTACCCAGTCGGTCCGGCATATTTAGCGTGCTTCAAGGATTGGGTTGAATACCTGAGAACACAAAAACTGTTTGGGGGAGAGGACGCACTTTTCCCAAAACTTCAGCGCGAACATATCAACGGATGTTTTGTTTACAAAAAGCTATCGCGCGACTGCTACGCTGGCTCATATCAGATGAACAAAATCGTTCGCAACGCTTTCGCCATGGTTCAATTGCCAGAGTATACAG
The DNA here is from genome assembly GCA_030625325.1 of Marinosulfonomonas sp. GTDB lineage: Bacteria > Pseudomonadota > Alphaproteobacteria > Rhodobacterales > Rhodobacteraceae > NVTR01. The sequence goes on along the minus strand of DAOURA010000038.1, from coordinate 2,864 downwards.
CCCATAGTTTTCGAAAGACCCACGGTGTTTTGATGAGTGATCTGCGACTGACGGTTGAAGAACAAAAAGCTTGGTCGCAAAACCTGGGGCACAAATATTTCCATACGACCGTTTCATCCTATTTGCCCGTTTCAGAACCAAGGCAAGGGGAGCTGATTAGAAGTTTGCGTTAGATAGGCCGGTTGGGTAGGGTTGGGCGATCTTAATTTTTGTTAGAGCAATCAATTGATTATTCAGGAATTCCTAAACGCTGTCCAAGCGGTTCACCAGACCGGCCAAGCGACAGAACATTCTTACCGTGCTGCAATCGGTACCCTTATTGATGCGCTCGACAGCGACATCGCGGCAATAAATGAACCCAAACGGGTAAAATGCGGCGCGCCAGATTTTATTATCAACCTGAACGGTGTCGCCATTGGTCACATCGAAGCCAAGGATATCGATGTCGACCTACGGGTAATGAAGGGTCAGAATGCGGACCAAAAGAAGCGCTATACCGCTGCATTGCCAAATTTGATTTACACTAACTGCCTAGACTGGGATTTCTATCGGGACGGCGAACTATATGCGCATGTTTCGATTGCAGACCCCCTTATGGGGATACAGCCCAAGGCCGACAATTTTGATAAGCTGCTGCACCTACTGCAAGACTTCATAGCCCAGCGACCGCAAACAATTACATCATCCAAGACCTTGGCAAAAATGATGGCCGGTAAGGCTGTTTTGATGAAAGATGTTCTTGCCAATGCGTTGACTGAAAAAGATGATGAATACCCAGAACTTGAAGATCAATACCAAGCATTCAAAGACCACCTGATTCACGATATATCCAAGGCCGACTTTGCTGACATTTACGCCGAAACCATCACTTACGGAATGTTTGCGGCCCGCCTGCATGACCCGACACTGGACACCTTTAGCCGCCAAGAGGCGCTGGAACTGTTGCCCAAATCAAACCCGTTCCTGCGTAAATTTTTCGGCTATATCGCGGGCCAGGATTTGGATGACCGACTGGTTTGGATCATTGATGAACTGGCGTCGGTCTTTTTGGCTTGTGACGTTCACAAGATGCTGGAAAGCTATGGCAAGGTCACCGGGCGCAATGATCCGTTCATCCATTTCTACGAAGACTTTCTGAAAGAATATAATCCCAAGAAACGTAAATCGCGCGGCGTTTGGTACACCCCGGAACCCGTGGTTAATTTCATTGTGCGCGCGGTTGACGAAGTGCTGCAAACCGAATTTGGCCTGCCCATGGGGCTGGCAGATACATCCAAGGTCACAATTGACTGGGACACTGGCCAAACCGCCAAAGGCAAACCCGTCACCATCAAAAAAGAGGTCCACCGCGTGCAGGTGCTTGACCCTGCGACCGGCACCGGCACATTTCTGGCCGAGGTGATCAAACAGGTCGCCCCCAAAGTCAAAGACGTGGCCGAGGGCATGTGGTCTGGCTATATTGAGCGTGACCTGATCCCGCGTCTGCACGGGTTTGAACTGTTGATGGCGTCCTATGCCATGTGCCACATGAAGCTGGACATGATCCTGACAGAACTGGGCTATCAACCCACCGGCAAAAACCCGCCACGCCTGAATGTTTTCCTGACCAACTCGCTTGAGGAAGGCGAAGCCGCCAACCAAACGCTGCCCTTCGCGCAATGGTTGTCGAATGAGGTGAAAGAGGCCAACACCATCAAACGCGACATGCCGATCATGTGCGTCATTGGTAACCCGCCGTATTCGGGCGAAAGTTCCAACAAGGGCGACTGGATTATGGCCCTGATGGAGGCTTACAAGAAAGAACCCGGCGGGCATGAAAAGCTGCGCGAACGCAACCCAAAATGGATCAATGACGATTACGTCAAATTCATCCGCATGTCGGAATCCCTGATCGAAAAGAACGGGGAAGGAATCTTAGGCTTTATCACCAACCACGGCTATCTGGATAACCCGACCTTTCGCGGTATGCGCTGGCACCTGTTAAAGACATTTGACAAAATTTACGTGCTGGACCTGCACGGCAATTCCAAGAAGAAAGAGGTTTGCCCAGATGGGTCCCCCGACAAAAACGTCTTTGACATCATGCAAGGCGTGTCGATCATTATCGGGGTTAAGAAAACACCATCCGCCAAGCTGGACAAACGCAAGGCTGGCAAAGATGCCAAGCTAGCGCAGGTTTATCATAAGGAACTGTGGGGCAAACGCGCTGATAAATATCAGGCGCTTTGGGATGCCAACCTAAAGCCAAAGGGCTGGACCAAGCTGGAAAACCGTGGGCCGGAGTATTTTTTCATAAAACGAAATTTTAAATTGGAAAAGTCTTACAAATACGGATTTTCTATTAATGACTTCATGCGCAAAAATTCAATGGGAGTTATGACCAAACGCGATACCATCGCCGTTCAATTTGAAAAGCAAAAAATTAACAAAATAATCGATGATTTTTCTACATTAGAGCGTGAAAATTTAGACCAGCTTTACCAAGGGATTCATGATGCACGTGATTGGAACCTTGCAGGGATAAAGAGAAATATTGCTGAACATGGAAAAGACCATATTCAATCGATTATGTACCGACCGTTTGACTATCGGTACACGTATTATACGAATTTTTCGCGTGGTTTTATCGCTTACCCAGTGTTTCAAGTTGCAGGAAACATGCTCCAAGAAAACTTATGCCTAACAACAATACGGAAAGCCGATGTGGTTCAAGATTGGACCCATGCATTTTGCTTGGATGGTCTCATGGCCCATCATGGAATTTCGATGAAAGAAGGGAACTATATTTTCCCCCTCTACCTCTACCCCGATGAGCAAGACCTCGATCAAACCCGCCGTGTCAACTTTGACCCCAAGCTTTACAA
>DAOURA010000204.1 GCA_030625325.1 Marinosulfonomonas sp. | reverse complement strand
CTGTCGGCCGGGCAAAAGCGCCGTCTGGCGCTGGCCCGATTGTTGGTGACGGGGCGGCCCATTTGGGTGCTGGATGAACCAACGGTGTCGCTGGACCGGGACAGTGTTGCGATGTTTGGCGCGGCGATCATGGCGCATCTGGCGGGCGGGGGATCGGCGTTGATGGCGACCCATATTGATTTGGGGCTTGAGGGGGAAACCCTTGATATGACACCGTTTCGCGCCACACGCGCCGGGGGCGGCGCCGGGATTGGGCGCGGCGGATTTGACGAGGCCTTCACATGATCCGCCTGTTGGTCAGGGATTTGCGGCTGGCGATGCGGGCCGGGGGTGGCTTTGGTTTGGGGCTGTCGTTTTTTCTGGTGGTGACGGTGCTGGTGCCCTTTGGGGTGGGGCCGGATTCGGGGCTGCATTCGGTGATTGCGCCGGGGATTTTATGGCTGGGGGCGTTATTGGCGTGCCTGCTGTCGCTGGACCGGATTTTTCAGCTGGATTATGAGGACGGATCACTTGATTTGCTGGCAACAGCCCCAATCCCGATGGAAAATGTGGTGCTGGTTAAGGCGCTGGCCCATTGGTTGACGTCGGGTTTGCCGCTGACGCTGGCGGCGCCGGTGTTTGGGGTGTTTTTGAACCTGCCGCAGGGGGGCTATGTCTGGCTGGTGGTGTCGCTGGCCATCGGAACACCGGCCCTGTCGATCATCGGGGCGTTTGGGGCGGCGTTGACCGTCGGGCTAAAGCGTGGCGGGCTGTTGTTGTCGTTACTGGTGCTGCCGCTTTATGTGCCGACGATGATTTTTGGAACCGAGGCCGCGCGCCGTGGGGCCGAGGGGCTGGAAACAATGACGCCCCTGCTGATGCTGGCGGGAATCACCGCCGGGGCGATTGCGATGTTGCCGTTTGCCGCCGCTGCCGCGATCCGCGTCAATCTGCGCTAGTGATAACCGGTATGTGTGTGGTAGCTGTGAAACCAGTGGGATAGGATAGTCAAATGTCGATATGGGAATATGCAAATCCGCGAAGATTCATGGGCTGGACCGGGCGTCTGGTGCCGGTTTTCGCCATTCTGGCCGCGGCCTGTATCAGTGTTGGGATAATTTGGGGGTATTTCTTTACGCCCGATGATTTCCGCATGGGGGCCACGGTCAAGATCATCTATATTCATGTGCCATCCGCCACCATGGCGATCAATGCCTGGGGGATGATGCTGATCACGTCGCTGGTCTGGTTGATCCGGCGCCACCATGTGTCGGTGCTGGCGGCCAAGGCGGCGGCACCGATCGGGCTGGTGATGACGCTGATTGCGCTGATCACCGGGGCGATCTGGGGACAGCCGATGTGGGGCACTTGGTGGGTGTGGGACCCGCGCCTGACGTCGTTCCTGATCCTGTTCATTTTCTACCTTGGTTATCTGGCCCTGTGGCAGGCAATTGACAACCCCGATACCGCCGCCGATCTGACAAGTGTTCTGTGTCTGGTGGGGTCGGTGTTTGCGCTGTTGTCGCGCTATGCGGTGAATTTCTGGAACCAGGGTTTGCATCAGGGGGCGTCACTGTCGCTGGATAAGGAAGAACATGTTTCGGATGTGTTCTGGCAACCGCTGGTGCTGACGCTGGTGGGGTTTGTGTTGCTGTTTATTGCGCTGGTGCTGATCCGCACCCGCACCGAAATTCGTGCGCGGCGTTTGCATGCGCTTGAAACCCGCGAAAGGATGGCCTGATGCCTGATCTGGGAAAATACGGGGCCGAAGTTCTGTCGGCCTATGGGGCGACAATACTATTGCTGGTGGTTCTTATCTGGGCAACCTGGTCAAGGTCACGCAAGATGCGCATAGCACTGGATGCTGCCGAAGCGCGAAAGGCCGAAAATGGCTAAAATACCGCCACTGATGCTGGCCCCGCCAATTTTGTTTGCCGGGCTGGCCGCGATGTTTTTTTGGGGAATGAACCGGGACAACCCAAATGCCCTGCCGTCGGCGTTGATCGGGCAGGGGGCACCGGCCGTTGTGGCCGTGCAGCTGGGGGAACTGGCGACGTTTGACAGTTCGGTTTTTAGTGATGGTAAGGTTAAGCTGGTCAATTTTTGGGCCAGCTGGTGCGCGCCCTGCCGGGTGGAACACCCCAACCTGATTGAACTGGCCAAGGATATTCCGATCTATGGGATCAATAAGGGCGATCAGCCGGGCGATGCCCTGAAATTTCTGGATGATCTTGGCAATCCGTTCATTGCCGTTACCACCGATTACACCGGGCGCCAGTCAATTGAGTGGGGCGTTTACGGATTGCCGGAAACCTTTGTTCTGGATGGTGAGGGCAAGATTGTTCTGCGCTTTGTCGGGGCGATTACCCAGCGCCGGTTGCAAAGCGAATTGATGCCCGCGATCCAAAAGGCGCGCGCGGCCAATTAGGCGTGGTTAATTGAAATAGGATGCCACGCCCGCAAGAAACAGCAATGCACAGGTTTCCAGAAATGGAATGGGGATATGCCGGGTGACGGCGCGGATTGGGCCTGATCTTTTTTTCATGGGCACCGTTAGACTTTGTCTTGGTTAATAAACTTAAAACATAGCCCGTCAGGAATGGAAACAGTTTGTTTCTAATTTTATGGGTATCCCGACAAGTGCGCCGGGATACCCATATTTTTATGATTTTGCCAGGTTGCGCAGCACGTAATGCAGCACACCACCGTTTTCGATATATTCGATTTCAACCTCGGTATCGATCCGGCATTTCAGGGTGATGTTTTTGGTTGAACCGTCGCCCATTGTGATGGTCGCCGGGATGTCCGACAGGGGTTTCAGATCCCCCGCTAGCCCGGTGATGGATACGGTTTCATCGCCCTTCAGGCCCAGTGATTTACGGCTGTCGCCAGCGGTAAATTCGAACGGGATCACCCCCATGCCAACCAGATTGGAACGGTGGATGCGCTCAAAGCTTTCGGCGATCACGGCCTTAACGCCCAGCAGGGCCGTGCCCTTGGCCGCCCAGTCGCGCGACGATCCGGCGCCGTATTGTTCACCTGCAAAGATCACCAGCGGTGTTCCGGCTTCTTGGTAGGCATTGGCCGCGTCAAAGATTGATGTCTGCGCCCCGTCCGGCCCAAGGGTATAGCCGCCTTCGACCCCATCAAGCATTTCGTTCTTGATGCGGATATTGGCAAAAGTGCCGCGCATCATCACCTGATGGTTGCCCCGGCGTGATCCGTAGCTGTTGAATTCACGCGGCGCCACCTGACGGTCGGTCAGGTACTGGCCCGCCGGGGTGGTTTCGGTGAAGGACCCGGCCGGTGAAATATGATCAGTTGTGACCATGTCGCCCAGAACCGCCAGCACCTTGGCGTCAACCACGTCGCTTATGGTGCCTGCCTCGGGGGACATGCCCTGAAAGTAGGGTGGGTTTTGCACATAGGTGGATGTGGATGGCCAGTCGTATGTCAGGCTGTCGGTTGTTTCAACGCCTTGCCATTTTTCGTCACCGTCAAAGACGTTGGC
>DAOURA010000089.1 GCA_030625325.1 Marinosulfonomonas sp. | reverse complement strand
AATCTGGTGATGCACACCCTGTCCAGGACTGAACGGGCAAGCCAATGGTGAAAACAATCCTGCCCCTTGAACTGAACGGCGTGGTCGCAAAGGTGCGTGGCAAAACACTGGTGGGGCCGGTTGATCTGACGATCAGCCCCCAGGGGTTTACCATTCTGATGGGGCCAAACGGGTCGGGCAAAACGACCCTTTTACGCCTGATGCATGGTTTGCAACGGGTGTCGCAAGGCCATGTAACATGGAACGCGCCCGAGGCTGAGGTGCGTGCGCGGCAAGCTTATGTTTTTCAGACCCCGATCATGATGCGCCGCCGGGTTGTGGACAGCATTGCCTTTGCACTGACCCTGCATGGCACCCCCAAGGCCGACGCCCGCGAACGGGCGATTGTCTGGGCCAAACAAATCGGGTTGGGCCACGCCCTGCAACGCCCGGCGCCTGTTCTGTCAGGTGGGGAAAAACAGAAACTGTCACTGGCGCGCGCCCTGATCCGCAAGCCTGACATTTTGTTTCTGGATGAACCCTGCGCCAATCTGGATGGCCGCGCGACGCGGGAAATTGAAACCATTTTGCAGGAAGCCCAGAAAACCGGCACCCGCATTGTGATGGCAACCCATGACATGGGGCAGGCGCGCCGTCTGGCCACGGATGTGGTGTTTATGCATGGCGGCAAGGTGCGCGAAGCCGCCCCCGCCAGTGGTTTTTTTGACAATCCGCAAACACCAGAGGCCGCAGCCTTTATCAAAGGGGACATCGTAGAATGACCATTCGAAAAACCGTTCTGGCCTTTATATTAGTGTTCATTGGCAGTGCGCTTCAGGCCGCTGAAATCAGGGTGGCGGTGACAACGTCGTTTCACAATTCTGGTCTGTCGGATATTTTACTGCCACAGATAAAGGCGGATATCGGTCTGGATGTTCAGTTGGTGGTTGTGGGCACCGGACAGGCGCTGCGGCTGGGGCAAGCGGGGGATGTGGATGCAATTCTTGTCCATTCCCGCAGTGCAGAAGACAGGTTTTTAGAAAACGGTTTTGGCACCCACCGGCGCGAAATTATGTACAACGATTTCGTGCTGATTGGTCCCGGTGATGACCCGGCCGGAATTTCAGGTGCAGAAAATGCCGCCACTGCTCTGAAACTTATCGCGGACGCGGGCCTGCCATTTGTCAGCCGGGGGGACGATAGTGGTACGCACAAAAAGGAAATGTCCCTGTGGCAGGGCGCAGGGTTTGATGACAATAGCCTGAACACGTCCTGGTATCGGTCTGCCGGGGCCGGGATGGGCGCCACCCTGAATACCGCAAGTGGGATGAATGCCTATGTTATGGCGGATCGTGCAAGCTGGCTGAATTTTGGCAATAAGGGTGATCTGGCGCTGCTGTATGCGGGTGATCCGGTGCTGTTTAATCAATACGCCTATTTGCCGGTAAATCCCACGCGTCACCCCCATGTTAAGGGCGATCTGGTGATGGATCTGGAGAACTGGCTGGTTGGTGACGTGGCGGCCGGGCTGATTTCAAATTACCGGATCAACGGTGAAACGCTGTTCACGTTCAACGCCAAACCCACCGAATAAATCAGCCGGGCGGGCTATTCGTCTGGCTCGCCATGAACAGCGAACTGTTCCAACCCGGCCTCTGGGCTGTCGATGATGTGATAGGTTTCTTTCACACCGGCATCCGTTAGTTCGCGCTGAACACTCATCAATGTATTGGCGTCCTGATCGTCACACATGTTTGACATCTGGCCCAGTTCATCCAGCGCGACAACGCGCGCCTGTTCCAGTGATGGCGCGCCGTAAACGGCCACGAAATGCTGGGCCAGTGTGTCGGCCAGCGCGTCAAATTCACCCTGTTCAATCTGGGTGACGGCAACAAATGTGACCCGACCAAAGGTTTCCACCCCAAGCCAGCCGTTTGCAAAGGCCTGACGCGCCTTGCCTGTCAGGTCTGCGTCCCCCCAGTTGGAAAATTCAAATCCGCCACTGATGGCCCATTCGCCGGTGCGGGCGGGTTGGTGGAAAACCTGAATGTCACTTTCATCAAAGTGAATTGCGCGTGCCAGTTTCATGAATTGTCAGCCCCTTCAAGGCGTGAAGATAATGGAATAAGGCGGGTGTCGTCGCCATTGCGCAGCAACATGCCAAAGGCTTCATCAACGCCAACGAATGTACCGTTCAGGGTTTCCCCGTTATGGGCAATGGAAATTTCTTCGCCAACCCCGGCGGCCAGCCCGCGCCATTCGGCGTGCAGGGGGGCGACACCTTCGTCTTGCAGACGGTTCAGCCAGACAAGGGTGTGGCGTGACCAGCTTTCCAACAGATCAATCGGGGAAATGTCGCCGCACCCTTCCTGATACAGCGACGTCCGGTCCGGTGTGTCGCCGCCGCCATCGTCGGACTGGGGGATCAGGACAATTTCAATACCAATCACCAGCCAGTCCGGCTCGGCCGTCGGATCAGGGTCTGAGGCCGCCGCGCGAAGCCGCCCGCATGTGGCGCCATTAACCTGTAGGCCACCATCCCAACACAGGTGCACCCCCACCTCTGGCGGGGCCAGTGCGCCCAGTGAATTCTGAAAACCAACCCCACAGGTGAACAGCACCGGCATGGCCTGTTCCAACGAAACCTCTGGCGCGAACACAATCGCCGCCCGTAACATATCTGGGCTGACGTTATGAACCAGAACACCAGAATCACACCCAAGCGTCGCCAGCGCGCAGGCCTTGGCAAACGGGTCCGTTGTACCAGTGACAGCCTGCCCCTGAAACAGGGGGGGAAAGCTGGGGCGATCTGTGTGGTCCATGTCGTCACCCATCAGGCTTGTCCACTTTCGATCAGGCCGCGGGCCAGGGCGCGAAATACCTCGGCCTGGGGCGAGTTGGGCTTGGACACCACGATCGGCGCGCCCCCGTCGGACGCCGTGCGGATATCAAGGTGCAGCGGAATTTCCGCCAGTAGTGGAACACCGATTTTCTCGGCCTCTGCCACAACGCCACCATGGCCAAAGATATGTTCTTCGTGGCCGCAGTTTGAACAAATATGGGTGGACATGTTTTCGATCATGCCAATGATCGGTGTCCCAAGTTTGTTAAACATATCAATGCCTTTACGGGCATCAAGCAGGGCAACGTCCTGTGGGGTGGACACCACGATTGCGCCGCTGACCTCGGCCTTTTGGGCCAGCGTCATCTGCACATCACCGGTGCCGGGTGGCAGGTCCACGATCAAAACATCCAGCGCGCCCCATTGCACCTGCATCAACATCTGTTGCAGGGCCCCGATCAGCATTGGGCCGCGCCAAACCACGGCTTCGTCTTCGCGGGTCATCAGGCCAATCGACATCATGGTCACGCCGTGATTGCGCATCGGCAAAATGGTTTTTCCGTCCGGTGACGCCGGACGCCCAGACACCCCCAGCATACGGGGCTGTGACGGGCCAAAAACATCCGCGTCCAACAGGCCCACTTTGCGCCCCTCGGCGGCCAGTGCCACAGCCAGATTGGCGGAAACGGTTGATTTGCCAACGCCACCCTTGCCGGACGCAATGGCCAAAATCCGGTCAACGCCGGGTATCTTTTCGGGGCCCTTTGGCTTGGCTTTGGCGTGACCTTTCAGGTCAGGTGGTGGGCTTTTGGCGGTGTGGGCCGTCATCAGGGCGGACACAGATTTGACGCCACCTATGGCCTCGGCTGCGGCCTGGGCTGCGGCGCGAACGGGCTCCATTTCTGATGCCTTGGCCGGGTCGATTTCCAGCACAAAGCGCACATCGCCCCCGTCAACCGTCAGGGCCTTTACCACGCCTGCCGAAATAATATCGTTGCTGGCGCCGGGCATTTTTATCTGCCCCAATGCCGCCAGAACGTCGTCCCTTGTTAGTGCCATTGACCCGTACTCCTTAACGTTCTGTTTTACTTAGGTCCGGTTATCTTGCCTTCAACCACATGTTCAAGTCCAATCCCGTCAATCGTCAGAACCACCTTGGCCTCAAATGTTTTATTGCCGCTCGCGTCCGAACCGGCTGTGCGCATGGCTTCTTCTATTGCTTGTTGGGATGTTACGCCGACCTGTTTAAGGAATTTGCGCATGGTCATGTTGAAATCTTCGCTCATCTTCGTCCTTTCAGATTATTTGGGGGATTGACGCCATATTTGTCGCGCCGTTATTTTGACCGCCAGCCAGTCTTACAGGGGACCTAAAATTTTGACCCGCCTGCGTAAATTTCTTGCCGTACTTTTGTTTTGCCTGCCCGTTGCGGCCCAGTCGCAGGCACAGGACAGCAATCTTTTGCTGTTCGTTGATCCGGTGCTGCTGGATTCCGGGGTGGCCAGGTTCATTTTGCCGCGCTTTTCCCTGAAGACCGGGGTCAGGATTGACGTGAAAACCCTTGGCTCCGATGGGGTGGTGCCCAATGGGGCCGATCTGGTGCTGAGCAGTGCGAAACTGACCGGATCGCGCCAGTTTGCCCCGATGATGGCCGGGTTCAATCAGGTGTTTAATGTGGCCTCGCCCCACGGTGCAAACGCCGATAACAGCCGGGCGAAAAAGAGCGCGCGGTTCATAAAATGGGCCCTGTCGGACACCGGCCAACGCACGGTTGAGCAGTTTGAAAACGGCGATATGCATCCCTTTAAGGGCGCGGCGAACATGGTCGAGCAAATGGCACCAACTGTTTACGCAGGTGACGCGGCCATTGGTGAAACCCTGTCCTACAAAAACTGTGGGCGCTGTCATGTGATTGGTCACAAGAATCGCATGAAGGGGCTGGGGTCTACCCCGTCGTTCGCGCTGTTGCGCACCTTTGACGACTGGCAGTACCGTTTTGAGGCGTTTTACGTCCTGAACCCCCACCCGTCGTTTTCGCAGGTGCAGGGCATCACTGCGCCGTTTGACGCCCGCCTGCCGCCCCCCATCAGCCCGCTTAGGGTGACACCGGGGGATCTGGAAAACATCGTGGCCTTTGTGGCCACGATCCAACCTGCCGATCTGGGGGCGCCGATCGTGCATCAGTGATCCCGGCGTTTGCTCAGGTAATCTTCGGTGGTGACAACACGGGGGCGTTCGCCGCCCTGAAAGGGGTTGTCTTCGTTGCGATACTGTACCTCGACCCGGCATTTATCGCACATCTGGATCAACTGTCCGGCCTCTGATGTTTCAAACATCGCATGCTTGCCAACCAGTTTTTCCATGACGCCCTCAATGGTGGATTTCACCCCAAACAGGGCACCGCAACTGATGCAGGCAAACGGGTCTTCTTCGTTCAGTGTGACTTGGGTAAAGGCCTGATCTGACAGGTTAAACTGTGGTTTCAGGGTAATCGCCTTTTCTGGGCAGACACGGGTGCACAGCCCGCATTGCAAACAGGCATCTTCCTGAAAGCGCAACTGCGGTGCATCCGGGTTATCCGCCAGTGCGCCGGTCGGGCACAGGGCCGCACAGGACAGGCACAGGGTGCAGGCGTCGGTGTCCACAACCACCGCCCCATAGGGCGCATTTTCGGGCAGGGCGATGGGGTCGTCCAGTTTGCCGCGCAGGGCGGTTGCGGCCAGTCGCGCAACCTGCCGGCGGCTGCCCTGTGGCAGGATTGGTTCAACGTCTTGCGCGGATATGTCGGCGCTATACAGGGCCTCTGACAGGGCGTCCGGGTCGGCCACATCCAACAGGCGCACCTGATCAGCACCGGCAATGGCGCAGGCCAGTGCGCATTCGCGTGTCAGGGTTTCTGTTTCGGTTCTGGGTGTCATCAACACGTCCACATGGGCAAACCCACAGGCCAGTGCCGCCAGCATTTCGGCGTGCCCAAACCCCGAAATTGACTGTAGTTCAAACGGCACAACATCCCCCGGCAACCCACGCCCGAACCGCGCCGACAGGGCGATCATTTCAGGGCCAAAGTCATTGTCGCAGACCAACAGCCGCGGTGATTTCCCGCCGGCCTTTGCATAGGTTTGTGCCAGATTTTGCAGGCGGGCAAACTGAAACGAAACTGGTGGTGCGTCATAGGTGATTGCCCCAGACGGACACAGTGCAGAACAGGACCCGCACCCGGCGCAGATTAATGGATCTACCGTGACATGTTCGCCATCCGGCAGGATTGCGCCGGTTGGGCAAATGTCCAGACATTTGGAACAGCCGGTAATCTTTGCGCGCGAATGGGCGCAAAGGTGGCTTTCAACCTTGACGTAAAATGGCTTGTCAAAGCTGCCGACAAATTGCGCGGCTTGGGCCACGGCCTTGGCCACGCTAATCGGGTCACGGGGGTCGGCGCGCAGGTATCCGTCGCGCTTATGATGCGCGGGGAACAGTGGGCTTGCGCCGCTAAGGTCAAGGATGACATCGCAGTCGGTTTTGCCACCGTCACGGGGCGCGGTTAATTGCAGGGCGCCGCGCCCGCCGGGAAGGGTTTGTTGCAATCCGTCAATGCGCAATTCGAACGCCCCAAGGGTGCCGGATGCCATTTTCAACTGTCCGACGACAACATCAAAACTGCGGTTCGACGGGATGTCGGATGGGCCGTCCAACAGCACGGTGACACTTAGAAATTCCGCCAGTTCTGCCGCCGCAGACAGGGCCACATCCCCTGATCCGACGATCAAACAGCGCCCGTCGGAATAGATATCAACCGCCTTGGATGGGGGCTGGGCAAGCAGGGCGTCACTGACCAGCGCGGCCATTTTTGGGGTGGATTTTGTGCCATCATCCGACCATCCGGCCCGGTCACGTATGTCGACAAATCCGGCAGCGGGAACACCGATTTCATCGGCCAGTTCTTCGAACAAGATGCGTTCCTGAAGACAGGCAATAATTGCACCACCTTTTTCGATTTCTCGGGCGGCATCACCGATTTGTGTGGTGCAAAGCCCGGTATATACCTTTGAACATGAAATTCCGCAGGCCTGTGAAATTCCGTCGCCGTCTATGGTTTGGCTGCCGGAACAATCACATAAAATCAGTGTATTAGACATGGTTTTCCTTTGGATTTCAAGGCTGATTGCCGTTGCGTATTGGATGATTCCCCTATTCACATATTCACCAAATGGTGGTGGCGTAAAGACATTTCAGGTGGTGGTGGAAGGCGGCGATTTGCCCGTTGGGGCCGCCGGGTGATTCGAATTTTCGGAGTCGGTATTCCCATGGAAAATACTCAAGTTTTATGGTGTGGACTTTTTGTCCCTGAACCGGGTTTTGTCGGCCCCTGCGGGGACGAGTTGTCCAGTTTTGGTAAAACTTTTTACCCGTTTTCGAAAATTGGGTTTTTTTTGCTTGGCCGGTGCGCGCTTTGGTCCCAAGGTGAACCCGATCTAACGGTTTGATCACCCCCCATAGGGGGTTTCGGCAATCAGGGAGAGTTCTGCCGAACATGCAGCCAAATTTTGTTTCAATGCCCCTTGGCGTCGTGATCCGGAAATCCCCGGGCGTTACCCGCTGGGCAAAGTGGATCTGGCGGGCCGTTGCGGTCCTGCCGGGGGCTGCACCTGAAAGTTGGAAAGAACTGCGCCGGGACGGTGATGTGGTGGAATACCATGCCACAACCGTTGATCTGGAATTATGGCGTTCAGAAACCGAAAGTTATCTAACCGGGTTGTCCACGCGATTGCCGGCGATCTACGTGGTGCTGCGCGAAACCACAGACCCCGACGCCAAGCAGGATGTTGAGGTCGTGCTGGCAACCGCGTCCCCCTATGAGGCACAGGACTACGCCGACACCGGTGAAGAAATTATCGAACAGGTGCCAATGCCCGATGGTCTGATTGCATGGGTGCGGGAATTTATTGAAGTTCACCACGAAGACGAAGTTTTCATTAAGCGTAAGCGCAGTAAGAAATTCGAAGACCGGGTGGAAGACGGCAAGGGCGATGCGCGCATTTCCCAGATGTCGGATGTTTATCGTTCACCCGCTTTGGCCAAGACAAGGGTCACACATTGAGTGCGCCGCAAAATATGTGGTCGCGCCGCCGCGCCGCCGTTCAGGCCGAGGTTGAAGCCGATGAAAAGGCGGATCAGGACGCCATTGTTGCGCAAGAGCGCGCAGTTCTGGAAGAAAAAACCGACGCCGAGATTCTGGCAGAGCTTGATCTGAAAGACCCCGATGAAATGGAAATCGGTGACGATTTTTCCGCCTTTATGAAGGCGGCCGTTCCTGACCGGTTGCGTCGCCGCGCGCTGCGCAAGCTGTGGCTTAGCAATCCGATATTGGCGAACGTTGATAATCTGGTGGATTACGGCGAAGATTTCACCGATGCGGCCAACATCGTGGGAAACCTGCAAACCGCCTATCAGGTGGGCAAGGGCATGTTGAAACATGTGGAAGAAATGGCCCGTCAGGCCGCCGAGGAAGAACAGG
>DAOURA010000081.1 GCA_030625325.1 Marinosulfonomonas sp. | reverse complement strand
GGCGGATAGTTCGGCGTAAGACAACGCCGATGGCAATGCCACCAACCCCGCCAGCAAAAACGCAAGCGGCGCCCAAACCCCGGCGGCCCCGGCCACAGCGCCAACCAGCACATAAATCCCAGCCCCGACCATGACACCCACACCATAGGTGGTCATCAGGCCCAGTCCGATACGTCGTTTCAGGGTCTCAGCCACGTCCACCCCCTATGAAAGTAAATCCGGCAATTCATTGGCCCAGGCGGAAATTGTGCCCGCCCCAAGGCAGACCACCATATCACCCGGCTGTGTTTCATCGCGCACCAGTTGCAGCAGGTCATCCTGACTGGCAACCACGCGGGCGTGGCGGTGGCCGTGGGCGATTAACCCTTCCACCAGATCATCACGCGACGCACCGGGTATCGGATCTTCCCCGGCGGAAAAGACCTCGGAAATGCCAACAATGTCCGCATCATTAAAACAGGCACAGAAATCTTCGAACAGGGTCGCAAGGCGCGAATACCGGTGCGGCTGATGCACCGCAATCACCCGGCCATCACAGGCCTGTCGGGCCGCCTTAAGAACCGCAGCAATTTCAACCGGGTGGTGGCCATAGTCGTCAATGATCGTGACGCCATCAACTTCGCCCACCTTGGTGAAACGCCGGTTCACCCCGGCAAAGGCCGCCAGTGCCCCGCGAATTTCGGCTGCCTTCATCCCAAGATGGCGCGCCACCGCCACCGCAGCCAACGCATTTGAAACATTGTGATCGCCGGGCATCGGCAGGGTGCAGCCCGTGATCACCATATCATCGTTTTGCAACGCAATATCAAAATGCGCGACACCTTTTTTGTAGGTCAGGTTTTCGGCCCGCACATCGGCCTGCGCGTTAAACCCATAGGTAACAACACGACGGTCGGTGATCCGCCCAACCAGCGCCTGAACCTCGGGGTGGTCAGTGCAACACACCGCCAGCCCATAAAAAGGGATGTTTGACACAAAATCCAAAAACCCCTGACGCAGGTTTTCAATGCTGCCCCAGTGTTCCATATGTTCGGGGTCGATATTGGTGACAATCGCAATGGTTGCGGGCAGACGGTTAAAGGTGCCGTCACTTTCGTCGGCTTCGACCACCATCCATTCACCCTGCCCCATGCGTGCATTGGACCCATAGGCGTGAATTATGCCGCCGTTGATCACAGTCGGGTCCAGCCCGCCCGCATCCAGTAAGGTCGCCACCATCGTCGTGGTCGTGGTCTTGCCGTGGGTGCCGCCAACGGCGATGTTTGATTTCAACCGCATCAACTCGGCCAGCATTTCGGCGCGCCGCACCACCGGCAGGCCACGGGCGCGCGCATTGTCCAGTTCGGCGTTGCCGGGCTTGATGGCCGATGAAATCACCACCACTTCGGCGTTTTCCAGATTTTCGGCGCGCTGGCCGATAAATACACTTGCCCCCAGCTTTTTCAGCCGGTTGGTGATCTTGGTTTCCTTCAAGTCAGAGCCCTGAACCACATAGCCATGGTTCAACAACACCTCGGCGATACCCGACATGCCAATGCCGCCGATCCCGACAAAGTGGATCGCGCCCATATCCGTGGGTAGTTTTGTTGATGCGTTCATTCTGCTTGCCCCTGACTTGCCAGCCCTTCGACGAGTTCCACCAGCTTTTGGGTCGCGCCCGGGCGCCCCTGTGCCAGTGCCCCGTGCGCCATTTTCACCGCCCCGTCCGGGTTGGACAGAACCGCCCCGATCTGGGCCGAAAGGGTAGCGGCGTCAAGCCGTGATTCCGGGATCAAAATTGCGGCCTCTGCCTCAACCAAAGCGCGGGCATTGGCCGTCTGATGGTCCGCCGTGGCGGCCCCATATGGCACCAGTATCGACGGTCGTCCAATCACGCTAATATCGGCAACTGATGACGCGCCTGCCCGGCTGATCACCAACTGGGCCTCGGACATGCGTGTTGGCAAGTCCTGAAAAAATGGTTCCACCTCGGCGTTTACCCCATGATCGGCGTAAAACTGTGACACGCGTTCACGATCTTCTGCGCGGGCCTGATGGGACACGCGCAGATTGGACAAAATGCTTTCCGGCAGGCCGACAATGGCCCCGGGCACAACATCCGACAGAATTTTCGCCCCTTGCGAGCCACCGATCACCAGTAAACTCATCGGGTAATCACCGGGCGGAATATAAGGCGCGCCTTCACGTTTAAGAACCGCGGCGCGCACCGGATTACCTGTGTGATGACCCACCACCCCCTTGGGCAGGTCGGTCGGCCATGTGCCACAGGCAATCGCACCAACCCGTTTGGCAAACAGCCGGTTAACCCGTCCAAGCACACCATTTTGTTCATGTATCATCCGATTACAGCGCAGCAGCGTCGCCGCCGTCAGGGCCGGAATTGACGGATAACCGCCAAAGCCCACAACCATCGCCGGACGCTGGCGCAGCATCTTCCAGATGGCCGAAACCGTGCCGCCCAGAATGCGAAACGGCACCGCAAGCTTGGCCAATACCCCACCACGCGCAAACGTGGCGCTGGCAACCTGTTCAATTTCAACCACATGGGGAAAGCCGCCAGTATAACGCGCGCCGCGCTCATCCGTTGACAGCTTTACACGCCAACCCTTGCGCAGCATTGCCTCGGCCAGGGCCTGCGCGGGGAACATGTGGCCCCCGGTGCCACCGGCGGCAATGATCAGCAGCGGGGGTTTTTCGGGTTTTTCGGCCATGTCCTAACGCCCCCGCCCAAGTAAGATATCACCAATTTCACCCTGTGGGCGTGCACGGGTAAACGACAACAACATCCCCAGCATAATGCCCCCCGCAATCAATGATGAACCGCCATAACTGACAAACGGCAACGTCATCCCCTTGGCCGGTAAAAGACGCACCGCAACCCCGGTATTGATCAGCGCCTGAATGGCAAAGATACAAGTAATCCCGGTGCCCGCCAAACGGATGAACGGATCACGTTCGCGCATCAATCGCATCAGTGAACGCACGGTGATCACCGCAAACAGGAACAAAATAAACAGCACCAGTACCAGGCCGAATTCCTCGGCCGCAACGGCGATGATGAAATCCGTATGGGCATCGGGAAGGGACCATTTCACCTGTCCTTCCCCCACGCCAACACCGAAAATGCCACCTTCCTGAATGGCATTGGCGGCATAGCCAAGCTGGGTGGTCGGATCGACCTCTGCCGACAAAAACCCATCAATCCGGCGGGCAAAATGTTCTGAATTATTGTAGGCAAATGACCCGCCAAGAATAACAATCCCCGCCAGCCCCAGCAGCAACGTAATCGGCGCACCAGCAACAAAATACATCACACCCCAGCCAAACAGGATCAGCGCCGCCTGACCAAAATCAGGCTGCAACGCCAACATCGCACTAATCATCACCGTGATCGCCAGTGAATAACTTTTGCCCGGTGGGCCGTTAATTTCCTGCGCCGCCGACAACAGCCAGGCGGCCACAATCACAAAGCCGGGTTTTAGAAACTCAGATGGCTGGAAACTGCCGAACCCAAAAGAATACCAGCGCACAGCGCCCTTGCCGAAATCGGTGCCAAACACCGGCAAAAACGCCAGCGCACTAAAGGCCAAAACAAACCCAATGACCCCAAGGCGGCGTACCAGCTGTGGCGACATCATCGTCGTGATCAACATGACCACCATCGCAATCCCGCCAAACAACGCCTGACGCTCGACGTAATAAAACGCCCCCAGCCCATTTCGCTCTGCCAATGGCGGAGACGCCGCCAGCCCCAGCAACAGCCCGATCCCGAATAGTAAAAAGATGCACACCATCGACCATTTATCGAGTGTCCGCCACCAGCGTGGAAGGATTGCCTCCCCCTCACGCCGCGGGACCGTGCCATAGACCATTTCCGTCATGGATTACCGCCTGCTTCTGCCCTAACATCGCCCGTTTTCCGGGTCTGATCGGGATTCTACCCCTATTGTTCATTTCACGCTAGGGGCATGATGCAAAATCCAGCCCTATATACTGAAATTTGCACATGATTTGGGCACCTGATGCCTTCGGCGAGAGTATTTTGGCAAAGAAAAAACCAAATCCGCTTTTTCTTTGGGTAAATACTCCCTTTTTGGTCTGAGCATGCCGCAGTACGCACCATCAGGGTCAGGCGGAAAGTATCAGTTTCACCTGCTGCACAAAATCATCCCCGCGTTTTTCAAAATCCGGGTACTGATCAAAACTGGCCGCCGCCGGGGCCAGCAGGACGGTGTCGCCACTTTGGGCCTCGGCGCTGGCGCGGGCAACGGCCCTGGCCATTGTTCCACAAATCTCAAACGGGGTGTCACCCAGTTGGGCGGCATAGTCATCGGCGCATTCGCCGATCAGGTAGGCCTTACTAACGCTGCCCAGATGGAGGGTAAGTTTTTCAATGCCCCCGTCTTTACCCAGCCCACCCACGATCCAGCGGATATTTTTGAACGCCCGCAGGGCCTTGGCCGCACTGTCCACGTTGGTTGCCTTACTGTCATTAACATAGGCAACGCCGTCTTTTTCACCGATATATTGGCTGCGATGTGCCAGACCGTCAAAGGAATGTAATGCCTGTTCAATCAGCTTGGGCGCCAACCCCAAACCGCGCACCGCCCCATAGGCGGCGCAGGCGTTTTGGTGGTTGTGTGCCCCCGGCAGGCCACGGATTTTGCGCAGATCAATCGACGCCACCTGACGGCCATTGCGATATTCCGACAAAAATCCCTTGCGGGCAAAAACTGACCAGCCGGCACCTTGTAGCTTGCGCCCGGATGATACTTGTATAACCCGCATATCGCCATTGTTTTCGCTCAGTTGCCCGGCCAGATACTGACCCTCGGCCTCATCCACACCAATGACGGCACGATCCGGTCCGCCTTCGGAAAACAGGCGTCTTTTGGCGGCAAAATACCCCCCCAATCCACCGTGACGGTCCAGGTGATCCGGCGTCAGGTTGGTGAACACCGCAATGTCCGGCGTCAGGGCGCGGGCCAGTTCGGTCTGATAGCTGCTGAGTTCCAGCACCACAATTTCACCGTCATGGCCCGGGTCAAGGTCAAGCACCCCGCGCCCGATGTTGCCACCCAGTTGCGCGGGTTTTCCCGCAACCTCAAGAATGTGGTGGATCAGCGCGGCTGTGGTGGATTTGCCGTTTGATCCGGTAATGGCAATCACCCGTGGCGGGGTTTCCATCCGGTCCCATTCAGCCGTGGCGAAAGATCGAAAAAACAGCCCGATATCATTGTCCACCGGCACCCCCGCTGCCTGAGCGGCGGCAATAACTGGGTGCGGCGCAGGATAAAGATGTGCAATTCCGGGCGACACAATCAGGGCCGACACATCGTCCCAGACACCACTGCGCGTCAGGTCCGTGGCAGGATAGCCGCGCGATTTTGCATAATCGCGCGCATCCTGATTGTCGTCCCAGACCAGCGGTTCGGCGCCGCCTTCTTCCAGCGCAATCGCCGTGGCCAGACCCGAGCGCCCCAGCCCCAGAACCCCGACCTTACGGCCCTTATATCCTTGTACCGGGATCATCTGATTTTCAGCGTCGCCAGCCCCACCAGCGCCAGAATGACGGATATGATCCAAAAGCGGATTACGATCTGGGGTTCTTTCCAGCCAAGGTGTTCAAAGTGATGGTGGATCGGCGCCATCAGGAACACCCGCTTGCCGGTTTTCTTGTAATACAGCACCTGAATGATGACGCTCAGGGCCTCTACCACGAACAATCCACCAATTATGGCCAGCACGATTTCGTGCTTGGTGACCACGGCAATTGCGCCCAGCGCGCCACCAAGGGCCAGTGACCCGGTATCACCCATGAACACAGCGGCAGGCGGCGCATTGTACCACAAAAAGCCAAGGCCACCGCCAATCAGCCCAGCCACAAATACCAAAATTTCACCGGTTCCGGGCACATAATGCACGTCAAGATACTGGGAAAAGTCAATCCGACCAACGGCATAGGCAATAATCCCCAGCGCCCCTGCGGCAATCATCACGGGCATAATGGCCAAACCATCCAAGCCATCCGTCAGGTTGACCGCATTGGCCGTTCCGGCAATCACGATGATTGAAAACGGTACATAAAAGAAACCAAGGTTGATAAGGGTATCCTTGAAAATTGGCATCGCCAACTTATTGGCCAGCGCATCAGGGTGGTACATTGACGCCCAATAGGCCGCGATGGCCGCGATCACCATCCCAATCCCAAAGCGCACCTTGCCAGATACACCTTTTGCGTTCTGCTGACTTACCTTTTGATAGTCGTCAACAAATCCGATCAATCCAAACCCGGCCGTTACAAACAGAACGATCCAGATAAACGGGTTATCCGGGCGCGCCCACATCACCGTTGAAACCAACACCGCCCCAAGGATCAGCGCACCACCCATTGTGGGGGTGCCTGCCTTTTCCAGAATATGGCTTTGGGGTCCGTCTTCGCGGATTGGCTGGCCCTTGCCTTGTTTACGACGCAGCAGGTTGATCAGGGGCTTTCCAAAGATAAACCCAAAAATCAGCGCCGTGAAAAACGCACCACCTGCGCGGAACGTGATATAGCGAAACAAGTTATAGGCGTCACCGCCGTCCGAAAGCTCTGTGAGCCAATAAAGCATTTATTCAGTTCCCTGTGGTTTTGAAACATGCGGATGGCCCAGTTTTCGGATCGCGTCAACAACCAGACTGACTTTTGATCCTTTTGATCCCTTAACCAGTATCACATCGCCCCCGCGCAGTTGGGAATGGACCTGCGTTGCCATATCGGTGGCGGTTTTATGGTATTGGCCGCGCTTAACCTCTGGCAGGGCGTCATAAAGCGCGCGCATCAGGGGGCCAACACAGTGAACCATGTCAATCTCAGCCATCGCCGGAAGGTCGGCAAGGCCCCCGTGCAGGCGGGTTTCATCCGCCCCCAGTTCCAGCATGTCACCCAAAATGGCAACCCGCCGACCACCGCGCCCCGGCGGGCTGTTGGCCAATACATCCAGTGCGGCGGCCATCGAAATCGGGCTGGCATTGAACGCATCGTCATAAAGCGCCAGCGTCAGGTGGTCTTCCACCACGTCCAGCACAATGGTTTCCAGCGCGCCGCGTCCCGGCGGCGGCGACCATTGGGCCATGTCACAGGCCGCCACCGCCATATCAGCCCCCAACGCCACAGCCGCCGCCAGTGCGCCAATGGCGTTCATTGCAAAATGCTGCCCGGCTGAATTTACCTTGAACAACAGGTATTCATTGCCCGCATCGGCCTGCACGATGGTGGTGTCCCCACTTTGTTTGACATCAATCAGGCGAATATCAGTGCCCGCCGCCTTACCAAAGCGGACCACCAGCGCCCCGGCCTTTTGGGCTGCGTCTTCCAGAATGTCCGTTACCGGCAGGTCGGCGTTGATCACCGCCACCCCATCCGGGGCCAGCCCGCTGAACACAGCCGCCTTTTCGCGGGCGATCCCGTCAAGATCGTCGAACGCCTGCATATGAACCGGGGCCACATTGGTGATCAGGGCAACATGGGCGCAGGTCATTTGCGCCAGCGGGGCAATTTCGCCCGGATGGTTCATGCCAATTTCAATCACCGCGAAATCCACATCCTCCGGCATCCGGGCCAGTGTCAGCGGCACACCCCAGTGGTTGTTATAGCTGCCTTGCGCCACATGCACCCGGCCCTGCCCGCCCAGAATGACGCGCAGCATTTCCTTGGTTGACGTTTTGCCCACAGACCCGGTCACGGCCAGCACATTGGCGCGGGTCCGTGCCCGTGCGGCGCGGGCCAAATCCCCCAGTGCGGCCAATACATCATCAACCACCAGCAGGGGGGCATCCTTGCCCACACCATCGGGAATGCGCGACACCAACGCCGCCGCCGCCCCCTTTTCAAGGGCCTGCGCCACAAATTCATGGCCGTCGCGCGCATCACTCAGCGCCACGAACAAATCCCCGTGTTGCAGGGTGCGCGTATCA
The DNA here is from genome assembly GCA_030625325.1 of Marinosulfonomonas sp. Taxonomy (GTDB): domain Bacteria; phylum Pseudomonadota; class Alphaproteobacteria; order Rhodobacterales; family Rhodobacteraceae; genus NVTR01. The sequence continues at coordinate 1,681 of DAOURA010000081.1, read as the reverse complement.
ATCGACACGCCCAATGCGTCCCAGTCACAGGTGCTTTTGCCGCCGGTGGCAGCCGCAGCTGCCTGTGATGTCCATAGGGGATCCATCAGATATGCCCATCCAGTGCGGCGGCTGCCACGCTGGCCTGTTCCGCGTCATCAAAGGGAAATATATCGTCACCTATAATCTGACCACTTTCGTGCCCCTTACCGGCAATCAGCAACGCGTCGCCGGGCTGTAATGCATCAACGGCGCGCAAAATCGCCTCGGCCCGGTCGGGCACTTCGTTGGCCTGCGGGCATCCCAGCATCACCATCTGACGGATCACCGCCGGGTCTTCAAACCGTGGGTTGTCGTCGGTCACAAACACCACATCCGCATTTTCCGCCGCCGCCTGTCCCATCAGGGGGCGCTTGGTCTGGTCCCGGTCGCCACCGGCACCAACAACCGCAATAATCCGGCCCATCACATGGGGACGCAGGGCCTTTAGGGCGGTGGAAAGGGCGTCAGGCGTATGGGCGAAATCAACGAAAACCGCGCCACCATTGGCGCGCGTCGCGGCCAGTTGCATGCGCCCGCGCACGGTTGTCAGTTCGCAAAGCACCGAAAAAACCTGCGCCGGATCTGCCCCGGCGGCAATGGCCAGACCTGCGGCCAGCATGACATTATCGCCCTGAAACCCACCGATTAGCGGCAGGCGAACCTGACGGGCCACATCATTCCATTCAAACAGTAATTCCTGCCCGGTTGCGTCAAACCGCTGGCCGGTGATGCACAGGTCTGCGCCGCGCGCACGACCAACGGCGATCACATCCTGCCCGCGATCATGGGCTATGTTTACAATCTCAACCCCGCGCGGGTCGTCAATGTTGACCACGCCAACCCCGTCTTCGGGCAAAACCCGCAGGAACAAACCCGCCTTGGCCTGAAAGTATTCTTCGAAACTGACGTGGTAATCCAGATGATCCTGGGAAAAATTGGTAAAGGCCGCAGCCGTCAGCTGAACCCCGTCAAGGCGGCGCTGTGCCAGCCCGTGGGATGATGCCTCCATCGCGGCGTGGGTGATCCCGGCACGCGTAATATCGGCCAAAGCCCGATGCAGGGTGATCGGCTCTGGCGTGGTGTGTGCCAGCGGGGCCTGAAACGCGCCCTCAACCCCGGTTGTGCCCAGATTGACCGCATCAAACCCCAGCGCGCCCCAGATCTGGCGGATGAACGTGGCAACGGATGTCTTGCCGTTGGTTCCGGTTATGGCCACCAAAACATCCGGCTGCGCCCCGAACCACAGGGCAGCGGCGTAGGCCAGCGCCTGACGGGGGTCTTCGGCCAGAACCAGTGCTGTATCCGATGCCGCCAGTTCAGCCCGGGCAATTGCCGCACCTTCCCGGTCGGTCAAAATCGCACCGGCCCCCATGCGCAGGGCGTATTGGATAAATTCGCCACCATGGACCTTGTTGCCCGGCAGGGCCGCAAACAGATGGCCGGGCAGAACATCCCGGCTGTCCACAGACAACCCGGTAATCTGCGCATCACGCTGGCCCTGCGCGGTCAGGCCCAGGTCTGCCAGTGATCGTATCTTTGCCTGCTCTGCCATTATTGATGCTTTACATGATCAGTTTGAGGTCAGTGTTAACCGATCTTGTGAGGAAGGTTCAATCGCTGGTCGCAACCCCAACAGGGGGGCCATGCGTCTGATCATTTC
>DAOURA010000063.1 GCA_030625325.1 Marinosulfonomonas sp. | reverse complement strand
TTTTCAGCAAAATCAGCGCGTTAACCTTGATTTTCGGGCAAACTCACCGCGCGCTGCACCACCGCAATCGCCGCCGCCAGCGCGGCCTCAATTGTCATGTCAGACGTATCCAGCAGCACCGCGTCACTGGCCTGTTTCATCGGTGCATTTTCGCGCCCTGCATCACGCGCATCGCGCGCCGTCAAATCGGCGCCAACCTGCGTCAGGGTGATATCGGCGCCCTTGGCCAGCAGTTCATCAAACCGGCGCTGCGCACGCACCTGATCAGAGGCGGTGACAAACAACTTCACATCCGCATCCGGGCAGATCACCGTGCCAATGTCACGCCCATCCAGAACCGCGCCACCGTCGCGCCCGGCGAACCTGCGCTGAAACATCAACAACGCCGCGCGCACATCCGGGATCACCGCGACTTGTGATGCCGCCTGCGCCACATCAGCACTGCGCAGGTTGTCACCACGCAAATCATCCGGGGTCAGGTTTTGGGCCGCGCCAACCGGGTCCGCGCCACCCAGAACCCTGGCCCCCACAGCACGATACAGCAACCCGGTATCCAGATGGGCAAAGCCGAAATGCGCCGCTACCCCTTTGGAAATAGTGCCTTTTCCTGCCGCTGCGGGCCCGTCTATGGCAACTGTGAACTTCATCGGTTCGCCCGCACGATCTGCGCCCCCAGATCACCCATCAGGGTCTCAAATATTGGAAAAGACGTCACAATCGGCCCCCCGTCATCGATGTTTACCGGGGCTTTCGCCGCCATGCCCAAACACATGAACGCCATCGCAATCCGGTGGTCCAGATGGGTGGCACAGGTGCCACCACCGGGCACATTTCCGGGGCCCATGCCCTGCACGATCAGGGTATCCTGATCCTCTTCAATGCTCACGCCATTTGCTTGCAGGCCGCGGGCCATGGCGTCAATCCGGTCACTTTCCTTGACGCGCAATTCCTTGACCCCGCGCATCACCGTCGTGCCGGTGGCATTGGCCGCCACCACGGCCAGAATTGGAAACTCATCAATCATGCTGGCGGCGCGTTCCGGTGGTACTTCGACCCCCCTCAGGTTTGACGCCCGCACCCGCAGGTCGGCCACCGGCTCCCCCCCTTCGACACGTTCATTTTCAAAGGAAATATCGGCGCCCATTTCCACCAGCGTTGTGTACAAACCACTGCGCGTCGGGTTCCGGCTAACCCCCGGTACGGTGATGTCAGAACCGGGCACAATCAGCGCCGCACAGACAGGAAAGGCGGCGGAACTGGGGTCGCGCGGCACGGCAATATCCTGCGGGCTCAACTCGGGCTGGCCAGTCAGGGTAATCACCCGACCTTTTGGCCCATCTTCCACTGAAATTTCCGCCCCAAACCCGGCCAGCATCCGCTCAGTATGATCACGGGTTGCCTCAGCTTCAATCACCACGGTCTGGCCCGGCGCATTCAGCCCCGCCAGCAGCACGGCCGATTTCACCTGCGCCGATGGCATCGGCAGTTCATAACGCACCGGAACCGGCGCTGCCGCCCCCACAACCGCCATCGGCAACCGCCCCCCATCACGCCCATAAGCCGTTGCACCAAACAGGGAAATCGGGTCAGTAATCCGCGCCATCGGACGGGATCGCAATGATCCATCCCCGGTAAATATCGCCGTGATACCAGTGCTGGCCATCGCCCCCATGATCAGCCGCACACCAGTGCCCGAGTTACCACAATCAATCACGTTTTCGGGTTCGCTAAAGCCGCCAACACCCACGCCATTTACAACCCACTCACCGGGGCCAACCTGTTCAACCTCTGCGCCAAAGGCGCGCATCGCTGCGGCAGTGTCCAGCACGTCCTCACCCTCCAGCAGGCCGGTAATCCGGGTTTCCCCCACGGCCAGCGCACCCAATATCAGTGCACGGTGGGAAATTGACTTATCGCCCGGCACCTCAGCCACCCCTTTCAGGGGGCCACAGGGTCGCGATGTCATCGGGGTCGGGGCGGCATGGGCGGACATAGGGTTTCCTTCAATTCACTTGCAAAAACCCTGATACCCCAAGCCCCCGTCAGGGTCCATTCCAGCAATTCGAATTGGTAAAAATATCCCCGCCAGAGGCATCCACCCTAGCGTTTCATAAAAGTCATGTAATGGGGCACACGGCCCTCACGCAGGGCCTTTCTTTCATAGCGTGTACTGACCCAGTCCCCCCATGGCTCGCCCGCCTCGGATATCAATTCAAACCCGTGCCGGGGCACCTGTTCAAGGGTGCGGCTGACATAATCGGGTATGTCCGTCGCAACCCTAAATTCGCCACCAACCGCCATCACACGCGACAGGGGCTCCAGATAGGTTGTGTTCATGAACCGGCGGCGCATATGGCGCTGCTTGGGCCAGGGATCAGGGTACAGAACGAACACCTTTTCAAGCACCCCATCACCCAAAACATCAAACAAATCACGCACATCGCTTGGGTAAACCGCAACATTTTCCACCCCGGCGTCATGGATCTTACCCAGCAACATCGCCACCCCGTTTATAAACGGCTCGCAGCCAATGATCTGCACGTCCGGGTTGCTGGCGGCCTGATGCACCAGATGCTCGCCACCGCCAAAGCCAACCTCAAGCCAAATTGGTCGCTCACCAAAGCGTTCCGTCAGGTTCAGCGGTATGCGCGCGGGGTTATCGTGCGGACTAACCGGCCCCGGCGACAGGGCCGCCAGATCATTGGCCAGAAATTGCTTATGGCGATCCCGCAGGGTTTTACCGTGCTGGCGGCCATAAAAATTGCGCCGCGGTTCCCCACCACTGTCTTTCAAATCCGTCACCACTGCAAAAGGCCCGGTTTTTTCTTTGCAAAAATACTCATTCCGGGCCTGTCCAATTCACCTAAACGGCGGCTTTTAGCGCGTTGACCAGATCGGTTTTTTCCCAGCTAAACCCGCCGTCATCCTCAGGCGCGCGGCCGAAATGGCCATAGGCCGCTGTGCGCTGATAAATCGGCCGGTTCATCCCCAGATGCTGACGAATGCCGCGCGGGGTCAGGTCCATCACCTGCTCAATGGCCTTTTCGATCTGCTCGGGGGGCACTTCGCCCTGCCCGAACGTATCAACATAGATCGACAGGGGCTTGGCAACACCGATGGCATAGGACAACTGGATCATGCAACGATCCGCAATACCGGCGGCAACAACGTTCTTGGCCAGATAACGGGCAGCATAGGCGGCAGACCGGTCGACCTTGGTCGGGTCCTTGCCGGAAAATGCACCACCACCGTGGGGCGCGGCCCCACCATAGGTATCAACAATTATCTTGCGCCCTGTCAGCCCGGCGTCCCCGTCAGGGCCACCGATCACAAACGTCCCCGTTGGGTTTACCCACCATTTCGTTTCCGGTGTAATCCATTCGGCGGGCAGAACATCGCGGATATGGGGTTCAACAATGGCGCGGATATCGTCTGATGTCTGATTTTCGCTGGCGTGCTGTGTCGACAGAACGATTGATGTCACTTCAACCGGTTTTCCATCAACATAGCGCAGGGAAATCTGTGATTTCGCATCCGGGCGCAGGGATGGTTCCTGCCCGGATTTTCGCACCTCTGCCAAACGTCGCAAAATGGCGTGGGAATACTGGATCGGGGCTGGCATCAGTTCCGGGGTTTCGGTTGTGGCATAGCCAAACATGATCCCCTGATCACCGGCACCTTCATCTTTGTTTTCAGCGGCATCAACCCCCTGTGCAATATGGGCGGACTGCTCATGCAGGTAGTTGGACACCTTCAGCGTGTTCCAGTGAAACTTGTCCTGCTCGTATCCAATATCCTTGACGCAGTCGCGCGCAATTCCTTCGATACGGCCCATATAGTCGGCCAGTTTTTCCTTGCTGGACAGGCCAACTTCGCCGCCAATGACAACCCGATTGGTTGTTGCAAATGTTTCGCAGGCAACCCGCGCTTCGGGTTCTTCTGCCAAAAACGCGTCTAACACCGCGTCCGATATCCGATCGCATAGCTTATCCGGGTGCCCCTCGGATACAGATTCCGAGGTGAAAATATAGTTTTGTCGTGCCATGAAAGTGCTCCATTATATGTCTCTGCCACGTCAGGAAGCCGTTGTGGCAGTCATTCATCTGGCCTTACATCTAGGCAGACCTGCGGTCAATTGGAAGGCGCGCATTCAAAGAAAGCAATCCCAATCCAAGGACAATAAGCAGGATAAACACAGGACTATCCCCGGTTTTCCAATATAACGTCGGGGCAAGTGGTGCAGGCAGCCCCACATCCAGCCGCCCCGCAACCCCCAAGGGCAAGGAATTAACAATCTTGCCGCGCGGATCAATCACCGCCGAAACCCCGGTGTTTGCCACACGCACCATCGGCAGGCCAAATTCGATGGCGCGTGCGCGCGCCTGCGCAAGGTGCTGATAGGGGCCGGAAAACGCACCAAACCACGCATCATTGGTGATCAGCAGCATCCAATCGGGGCGTGTGGTAACACGGCGCATTTCATGGGGGAAAATCGCTTCGTAACAAATCAGCGGCATAACAATGCCAAGGGGGCCAAGGTCCAGGGTGGCAGGGCCGGAACCCGCAGAATAACCAAACCCGTGTTGGGCGGTCAGCGCCTTTAACCCGATGCGTGACAACAACCAGCCCGCCGGGATATATTCGCCCAGGGGCACAAGGTGGTGCTTGTCATAGCGCCCAGTAATTTCACCGCCATCTTCCAGAACAATCAAACTATTATAGGCGCGAAACCCTTCCAGGTTTTGCCCGCCAATAATGACCGGAACACCCCCACCGGCCCCCCAGACTTCCCATAGGGGCACGGTTTCATCGTTCAAAAGGAAAGGCACCGCAACCTCGGGCCAGATCACCAGATCAACCGGCGGGTTTGCGGGTTGGGCGCTAAGGGTCAACTGACGGTTATAAAAAATTGGGATCATTTCGGGATCCCATTTCTGGTGCTGGCTGGCGTTGGGTTGAATAAGACGCACAACCGGACCGGGTTGAACCGTGTCAGCCGGCGCGCGGTTTTGCAGCATGGTCCCGCCTGCCACCGCCCCGGCAATAATTGCCGTACACAAAAGCAACGCGAACAGCTTTCGCTTTAATGGGCAAATCACCATGCCACTGGCCAGCAACAGCGTCCCAAAGCCCAGCCCATGTGGCCCCGACAGCGACGCCAGTTGATAGACCGGCGTGTCAATCCAAATGTAAGACGTCAGCGCCCAGGGAAACCCGGTTAAAACATAAGAACGCAACAATTCCGCCCCGGTCCAGAACACCGGGATCGCCAGCGCCAGCGCCCATGACCCACCCGGTACAATCCGGCGCGCAGCCCAAAACGCCCCGGCCCAAAACAACCCAATCCCTGCCGCCATGGAAAACAGGGCAAACGGCGCCATCCAGCCGTGGGATTTTATGTCCACCAGAAATGGTTCAACAATCCAGAAAAACGTGATCAGACCAAAGGCGAACCCGGCCTGCCCACCCCGCCATGCGGCCTGTCGTGGGCTGTGGCTGGAAAAGCCCATAAAAATTGCCAGGCCCAGCGCTGGAAAGGCAACCCAAAACAACCCGAACGGGGCCTGCCCCAGGGACACCCCAGCACCGGCAATGGCCGATAGAAGCAAACTGCGCCAGCCGGTCAGGCGGGACACCCGCCCTACTGGATCAGGACGCACTTCAGCCATTCGTGGCCGCGTTCGGCAGGCGAATACGCAACCGTTTGATACGGCGTGGGTCGGCATCCAAAACTTCAAATTCTGATCCGCCGGGGTGCACGATCACCTCTCCGCGTGACGGAATTCGCCCGATCAGCACAAAAACCAGACCACCAAGGGTATCAATTTCTTCGTCCTCATCCGGGCCGCTTAGGGTCAGGCCAATCTCGGCCTCAAATTCATCCAGCGGGGTTTTGGCCTCGGCCAGATAACAGCCGGGCTTTTCAAGGGTCCAGAACTGGCCTTCGATCAGGTCGTGTTCGTCTTCGATTTCACCGATCACCTGTTCGATCAAATCTTCAATCGTCACCAACCCGTCAACACCACCGTATTCATCGATCACCAGCGCCATGTGAATACGTTCAGATTGCATTTTTTGCAGTAAAACGCCGATCGGCATGGATGGCGGGGCAAACAACAGCGGGCGCACCATTTTGCGCAGGTTAAAGCGCGGCCCCTTACCGTTAAAACCATGCTTAAGGGCAAGGTCTTTCAGGTGCACAAGGCCAATGGGTGTATCAAGGGTTTCTTCAAAAACCGGAATACGGGTCAAGCCGCTGTCGCGAAACACCTGAACCAGATCATCCTTTTTGATGTCGATCGGCACCGCAATGATATCGGCCTTGGGCACGGCCACATCTTCCACCCGCATGCGGTGCAGGTTGAGCATACCAAGGGGCATGCCCGAAACCGAACCGCGATCACGGTCTTTTTCGTTGTCTGGGTGTGCCTCGGGGCTGTCCGAGGGGCTAAGGGCATCAATGATCCGGCCGAATATTCCGGGCTGCCTTATTTTTTCTGTCGTCCGCGCGCTTTGCGCTGCGCTAGAAGATCCGTCGTTTGAATCGCCCATTGTCCCTTTCCAATATTGGGGCAAAATGCCCCTATTCATCACCATATGGGTCCGGATGGCCCACTGTGGCAAGTATCTGTTGTTCTAAACCTTCCATAAGGGCGGCATCTTGTTGAACAATGTGATCATAACCCAACAGATGCAGGGTTCCATGAACAATTAAGTGTGCAACATGCTGGCCAAACCCCTTACCTGCGGTTTCCGCCTCTGCAAGGCAGGTTTCAAAGGCAATTGCGATATCACCCAGTTCCTGTGGTGGGCCATCAGGGTTTGGGGCTGGTAAATCCGGCGGACCACCCGGCGTCTGGCTGGCCCGTTCAACGGCGGGCCATGACAAAACATTGGTGGCACCGGGTTTATCGCGAAAATCCCCGTTTAACGCGGCAATTCGCGCATCGTCACACCCCAGCAAACTGATTTCAAATTGCGCCGGGTCCAGGCCAAGCCGGGTCAGGGTGGCCGCACACATGTCCTGGGCCAGATCGTCCAGCCCATGATCAAGCCAGCGTTCGTCTTCTGTCAGAACGTCAACCAGATCAGGCATTTTCGTCTGCGTCATAGGCTTCAATAATGCGCGCAACCAGCGGGTGGCGCACCACGTCCTTGGATGTGAAGTAGTTAAAGCCGATTTTAGTGATCCCGCCCAACAGGCGCTCGGCATCGGCCAGACCACTGGATATATGGCGCGGCAGATCAACCTGACTGCGGTCCCCGGTGATCACCATGCGGCTGCCCCGGCCAAGGCGGGTCAGGAACATTTTCATCTGCATCGTGGTGGCGTTCTGGGCTTCGTCCAGCACCACAAAGGCGTTGGCCAAGGTGCGCCCGCGCATAAACGCCAGCGGCGCAATTTCGATCTGTTTTTCTTCGATCATCCGGGCCATCTGTTTGCCCGGCAAAAAATCATTCAGCGCGTCATAAAGCGGCTGCATATAAGGATCGACTTTGTCCTTCATGTCGCCGGGCAAAAAGCCAAGGCGTTCGCCCGCCTCAACCGCCGGGCGCGACAGGATAATGCGGTCAACCTGCCCACTGATCAGCATACTGACCCCAACAGCCACCGCCAGATAGGTTTTGCCGGTGCCCGCAGGGCCAATGCCAAAGGCCAATTCGTTTTCAAACAGCGAACGCACATAATCATTTTGGGCTTTTGAACGGGGCTCAACCATTTTTTTGCGGGTTTTGATGGCAAACCGCCCGTCCGCATCAGGGTCCGATGGGGCGCCCTGTTGCGGGCTCTCGGCGGGGCCGCTGCCCCCCATGCGGATTTCGCCGTCAATTGCCCCGGCATCAATTTCACCGCCCGCCTCAAGGCGCGCATAAAGCCCCTGTAGCACAGACATCGCCATCAGGCGCGCGCCTGTGTCCCCCATGATCACCAGCTGGTTGCCCCGCCGCGTGATCTGCACATCAAGGTTATGTTCCACCTGCGCAAGGTTGCGGTCAAATTCACCGCACAGATCTATCAACAGCCGGTTATCAGGAAATTCCAGCAGTGTTTCACGGACAGTGTCCGGTGATGGTGGTGGGGTAATTGCGCTAATTCCCAAAGGATTCTCCGTTATGGGCGGTTTTGCGGGATGGTGCCAACTTGGTACCGCGCACGCAAGCCTGAAGATTGGATTGTGATATCAACCAATCAGTTCACCGGTCAGGGAATTGGTCTGACTATCGGTAATTCTGACCCGGCGCACCGACCCGATATTGCTGGCAGGACTTACAACATGAACCGCATGCAGGTGTTGCGATTTGCCGATCAACTGGCCATCCAGACGTCCGGTTTTTTCAAACAACACCGACACTTCACGCCCAACCATGGCCTGTTGCGCGGCGCGCTGTTGACTGGTCAGCAAATCCTGCAGGCGGGCCAGACGTTCAACCTTTACGGCGTCTTCCACATGGGATTTTTCGGCCGCCGGGGTGCCGGGGCGCGGGGAATATTTGAACGAGTAGGCCTGCCCATAACCAACGGCGCGGATCAGATCCATGGTTTGTTCAAAATCGGCGTCCGTTTCCCCCGGAAAACCAACGATGAAATCCCCCGACAACAACAGATCAGGACACGCCGCGCGAATTTTTTCCACCAGCCGCAGGTATTCATCGCCCGTGTGTTTGCGGTTCATTGCCTTTAGAATCTTATCACTGCCCGATTGCACCGGAAGATGTAGATAGGGCATTAGCTTGTCGCATTCTGCATGGGCGGAAATCAGGTCGTCCTGCATGTCGTTCGGGTGGCTGGTGGTGTATCGGATACGTTCCAAGCCATCAATTTGCGCCAGTTTACCGATCAACCCGGCCAAGGTATCACCGTCCCCGTGATAGGCGTTAACATTTTGGCCAAGCAGGGTAATTTCGCGCACCCCCCGTTCAACCAAACCCTGTGCTTCGTCCAAAAGTCGCGATGGCGTGCGCGATACTTCTGCACCACGGGTATAGGGCACAACGCAAAACGCGCAGAATTTATCACAGCCTTCCTGAACAGTCAAAAATGCGGTCGGCCCGCGCCGCGCCTTGGGGCGGCTGGCAAGGTGGTCGAATTTATCTTCTTCGGGGAAATCAGTGTCCAGCGCCTTAACACCATTACCGGCGCGCGCCTCTAATTCACCCAGACGGTGGTAACTTTGCGGCCCGACCACCAGATCAACCATTGGCTGGCGGCGGATAATTTCCTGGCCCTCGGCCTGGGCGACACACCCGGCAACGCCGATCTTCAGGTCGGGGTTTTCGGCCTTTAGCCCCTTGAACCGGCCCAGTTCCGAATAAATCTTTTCGGCGGCTTTTTCACGAATATGACAGGTATTCAGCAGGATCATATCGGCGTCATCCGGCGTGGATGTTTCCTGATACCCGGACGCACCCAGCATTTCAGCCATGCGTTCACTGTCGTAAACATTCATCTGACAGCCATAGGTTTTGATATACAGCTTTTTAGCGTCCGACATGGCGGTAATCCTGGGGCGTGTTGAAAACGCGTACCTACAGGGGAATAAACTGTCCTGCAACGGTTGCATTTTACGGGTTTCATGCGATTTTCACTGGGAACGAATATCAGGCGGTTATGAAACCAAATATGAAATACGAAAGCCTTGCAGATTTCCTGAAAGCTGGCGGTCAGGCACTATCAAAGGGGCCGATCGCCCTGATTTTGATTGAAGATCTGGTTGAGGTGGTTTCAACCTTGCGCCACCACTTGAACGCGGGGTTTAAAACGGTTGTGGCGCTTGGCCCGGAAACGTTGAACCTGCCAGAGGATCTGCAACGCCAAATTCACCATGTCACATATGATGTCACCGCCGATGGCGCGATGCAAAGGGCCGTGAACGCAACAATCGATGCCGCCCCCGGCGCCTGGATCTATTACTGTTATAACGCGGAATACCTTTTTCACCCATTTTGCGAATCCCGCACAATTTCCGAACTGTTGGCATTTCACACAGAAGAACACCGTGACGGGGTTCTGGGATACGTGGTTGACCTTTACGCCGGTGATCTGGGCAAACACCCGATGGCGGTGTCCCTTGAAAATGCCTATCTGGACAAGTCCGGTTATTACGCCCTTGCCCGGATGGATAAGGATAAGCCGGGCCACCCAAAGGAACGTCAGCTAAATTTCAACGGCGGGCTGCGCTGGCGCTTTGAAGAACATATCCCAGAGGCCCGGCGCCGCATTGACCGCATCCCCCTGTTCAGGGCCAAGCCGGGGCTAAAGCTGTTGGCGGATCAGACGTTTAATGACGAAGAATATAACACCTATTCCTGCCAGTGGCACCACAATATCACCGTTGCAATCGCGTCTTTTCGAACCGCAAAGGCGTTGAAATCAAATTCGGGGTCCACCTTTGATATCGAAACCTTTCACTGGCACAATTCTGTGCAGTTTCAGTGGAATTCCCAGCAATTGATGGATCTTGGCCTGATGGAGCCGGGCCAGTGGTTCTGACAGAGCGCCCTATTTGCGCCGCAGCCTGATCACCACATCAACCTTTGACACCTCACCACCTTCGGGCGCATCAGGCAGCATCGCAATCTTCAACCCCTTGGCAGGCGCATCCATCAGTTCTGCCGTGTCTTCCCACAGGAAATGCGGGTGATCATCCAGCCGCGTGTCAAAATAACATTTCGACCCGTTCACGGTTATTTCACGCAACAGCCCCGCATCGCTAAAGGCGCGCAGGGTGTTATAGACGGTGGCAAGTGACACGGTTTCACCGGCAGAACTGGCAGCCTCAAACAGGCTTTCGGCGGTGACATGACGGTCCTCACCGTCACCCACCAGCAACGTCGCCAGTGCAAGACGCTGGCGTGTTGGGCGCAGCCCGCCACCGGCCAGCCAGTTGGTGCCGCGCATTGTATGTGTATCGCAATCGTACATGATTTATCCTGTTCTGCCTGCAATATAGGGTGCAGTGGGCCTGTGTATCAAACAGAAATCCCCGATGGCTGACTATGACCCGCTATTGCCAGTGCCAAGACCGGGATGATAGACGCAATTACAGCAGGATCAAAATCAAATAAGGGCAGGATGTAATGGCAGATTTTCCAAGCAGTTTTGACAAAGAAGGTTTGCTGAAATGCGCGCGCGGCGAACTATTTGGCCCCGGCAACGCACAATTACCAATGCCGCCAATGCTGATGATGGACCGGATCACCGAGATTAGCAGCGATGGCGGCGAAAACGGCAAGGGCCACGTGGTTGCCGAATTCGACATCAACCCTGACCTGTGGTTTTTTGAATGCCACTTCCCCGGCAACCCGATCATGCCCGGCTG
>DAOURA010000210.1 GCA_030625325.1 Marinosulfonomonas sp. | reverse complement strand
AAACCACATCGGGGATGGCCGCAAATGGCAGTTCGAACAGAAATTCGCGGCGACGCGGCAATTGTTTACCTTGACAGCCCGCCGGTAAACGCCATTTCAAAAGACATCCGGCAAGGTCTGAAAGACAGCTTTGATACCCTTACCAAGGACGACAATATTTCCCGCATTATCCTGACTGGCGCGGGTAAATTTTTTGCCGCCGGGGCAGATGCGCGCGAATTTGACGGCCCACCCATTGAGCCCCACCTGCCCGATGTTGCCGCCTTGATTGAGGCCTGCCCAAAACCCTGCATCGCCGCCATAAATGGTGCGGCCCTTGGGGGTGGGTATGAACTGGCGCTGGTGTGTAAATACCGCGTTGCAACCCCCGGTGCGTTGCTTGGCCTGCCAGAGGTGACACTGGGCGTTATTCCCGGTGCTGGCGGCACCCAGCGCCTGCCCCGCCTGATCGGCGTTGCATCTGCGGTTTCGCTAATTTCACAGGGGCAGTTGGTGAAAGGGAAAAAGGCCCTGGAACTTGGCCTGATCGACCATCTGGCCGACGACCCGCTGGAATATGCCCTGACAATGGATATTGCACCGCTGGCAGGCAAACGCCCATTATGTGACACCGCCAACCCAACACCAGATGACGCCGCAATCACGGCGGCCCGCGAACAGGCATCCAAACGGATGCGCGGACAAACCGCGCCCCACCGCGCGATTGATTTGGTTGAACTGACCACCACAACAGGGTTTGACACCGGGATGGTGCGCGAACGCGAAACCTTCCTTGAAATACGACAGCTTGATCAGGCCCGCGCCCTGCGCCACATGTTTTTTGCCGAACGGGGCGCGAAAATGCCCGCCAGCCTGCAAAATGTGAACGCGACCGACATCACAAAAGCCGTGGTTGTGGGGGGGGGGAATATGGGGGCCTCAATCGCATATGGGATGAATGGCGCCGGCATTGCCGTGACCGTGATCGAAACCGATAGTGACGCGGTTGAACGGGCCACATCAAACATTGACCGCCTTTTTGCCGCCGCCCTAAAACGTGGCCTGCTGGATCAGGACACTGCCGACAAACGGCGCGAACAGATCACTATTCAGGTCGGCTATGGCGGTATTTCAGATGCCGGTCTGGCGATTGAGGCCGTGATTGAAAACATGGACATCAAGAAAATAGTTCTGGCAGAACTGGACGCGGCCCTGCCCGCCCACGCGGTAATTGCCACCAATACGTCCTATCTGGACATCGACGAAATGGCAGGCGCGGTGGCTGACCCGGCCCGCGTGCTGGGGCTGCATTTCTTTAGCCCGGCCCATATCATGAAGCTGCTGGAAATTGTGCAGGCCGACAAAACTGCACCCGAAACCCTTGCCACTGCGTTCCGTCTGGCGGCCCGCCTGCGCAAAGTGCCGGTTCTGGCCGGGGTTTGCGACGGCTTTATCGGCAACCGGATATATGCGCGCTATCGCGAATATGCCGATATCATCATGATTGATGGTTCCCTGCCGTGGGAAATTGACGAAGCCATGGTTGATTTTGGCTATGCCATGGGCCCCTACGCGGTGCAGGACCTGTCTGGTCTGGACATTGCCTATGCCAATCGCAAACGTCTGGCCCCGACCCGCGACCCCAACAGGCGCTATGTGGCCATTGCGGACCGGATGGTGGAAGAGGGCCGCCTTGGCCGCAAGGCTGGCGTTGGCTGGTATCGTTATCCCGGTGGGGGTGGCGCGGTGATTGACCCGCTGCTGGAAGACCTGATCTGTGACGAAGCCCATTTTGCCAAGGTCACGCGGGGCGAATTTACTGACCCCGAAATTCAGGATCAACTGCTGGCCATGATGATAAATGAGGCCTTTGATATTTTGGACGAAGGCATCGCCGCCAGCGCCGCAGACATCGATCTGGTGCTGGTTTATGGCTATGGTTTTCCGCGCTGGCGTGGTGGCCTGATGCATTATGCGCAAACCGTGGGGCTGGCGAAAATTCTGGGGCAGATCAAAGAATACGCCAGACTGGACCCGGTGATCTGGCAACCAAGCCGCCTGTTGCGCCAACTGGTGCAGGACGGTCAGTCAATCGAAGATTATGAAAACGAAAAAGCAGCCCGCACATCCGGGCAAAGGGGTTAAACATGGCACAGGCCTATATTTGCGACTATATCCGCACACCGATCGGGCGTTATGGCGGGGCGTTGTCACAGGTGCGCCCCGATGATCTGGCCGCCTTACCTATCAAAGAATTACAGGCACGAAACGGGTCGGTTGACTGGGGCGCGCTGGACGAAGTTTATTTCGGCTGCGCCAATCAGGCCGGTGAAGACAACCGCAATGTCGCCCGCATGGCCACATTGCTGGCGGGCCTGCCGGAAACCGTTCCGGGCGTAACCCTGAACCGGTTGTGTGGTTCGGGAATGGACGCGGTTCTGGCCGCCGCACGCGCAATCAGTTCGGGTGAAATCGACATTGCCATTGCGGGGGGTGTTGAATCCATGTCGCGCGCGCCATTTGTGATGCCCAAGGCGCAAACCGCGTTTTCGCGCGCGAACGAAGTGTTTGACACCACCATTGGCTGGCGTTTCATTAACCCGCAGATGCAGGAACAGTTTGGCACTGAATCCATGCCTGAAACGGCTGAAAACGTTGCCGAAGATTTCAACATTTCGCGCGAAGATCAGGACGCCTTTGCCTTTGCCTCGCAACAAAAGGCCGGGGCGGCACAGGAAAACGGCCGCCTTGCACGCGAAATTCTGACCGTTGAAATCCCCACCCGTAAGGGCGACCCGGCGCAGGTTTCAAAAGACGAACACCCCCGCCCCGGCGTCACCCTTGAAGGGCTGGCCAAAATGCGTGCGCCGTTCCGAAAGGGCGGCAGTGTGACCGCCGGCAACGCGTCCGGCGTAAACGACGGCGCGGCGGCGATGATCAT
>DAOURA010000019.1 GCA_030625325.1 Marinosulfonomonas sp. | reverse complement strand
GACGCGCCGGAAATCAATGCCACCTCACGCCGCTGCAAACTATCATCTGTTAAACTAACCGCCGCGGCAGATCGCACCCCGGCAATGGAAAACCGCGTGATCCGGTTGCGGATTTCGCCCGGCACGGGCAGGTCCACGCTGGCCTGCATCTGGTCGGGTTCAAACACTGCCGGCACTCGGGCCAAGACCCGCTCAATCCCTGCCGGGTCAGTGCCGTGGGCCAGCAGTTCTAGTTCCGCCCGACCAGCAGCAATCGCACGCTGCACCACCAGCTTAATCATCCCTTCGGCAAATTCCGCCGGGTGCAGGCCGTATATTGCCCGCCCGCTTTGAAAGACCGTCACGCCGCCATGGGCCTGCAACCCCTGCAAGACCTCTGCCCGGTTGTCCCGGTGCAACCCATCCGACAGCCAGAATGTTTCAAACCTGCCATCCAGCGCCTGTAACCACGGGCCAATCGCACCATCATCCGGTTGCCAGGGCTTCGCCTTCAGCCCCGGCAAGCGGGCCCGCCAGACATCCGCCGCCTGAAAGTTCAGTGGCCCCGAGGCCGGATCGCTCAGCATTGCAATCGCCACTGGCCGCGCGCCCCGACCCGCCTGATCCAGCGTGTCCCCGACCCATTCAATACGTGCCTGCCAGTCGCGGGCATCGGCCCATGTGCCGTCCATCAGGATCAGCAACGGCCCGGTTCCGGGCGTTTCATCCTGCGGGTTCAAAACCGGGCCTGCAAACCCAACAATCATCGCCGCAAGGGCCAGTGTTCTGATCAGCAACAACCACCATGGTGTCCGATCACTCTGGCTGTCATCATCGCGCAGGCCCAGCAACAAAACCACACCGGGAAACAACCGGCGCACCGGCGCAGGTGGCACCGCGCGCAGCAAAATCCACAGGATCGGCAGGCCAGCCAAAGCGGCCAGCATCCACGGGGCCGTGAACCCTATGCCAAACAGTGATACCATCAGTGCGCGCGCTCAATCGCGCTGTAAATCCACAACAGGGCGGCCTGCGCCGGGTCACCGCTGTGGTGGCAATGGTACTGCCAGCCAGTCCCGCGTGCCAGATCAGCCAGCGCCGCCTTTCGTTCCGCCAGCCGCGCCAGATAACGCGCCCGCAGATCTGATGCCTTTAACGTTTCGTGGCGAAGCGTGCGACCGACGCTTTCAAAAACTGTGCGCCCCTCAAATGGAAAGGCCTCTTCTTGTGGGTCAAGCACCTGAACCATCGCACCGCGCACACCACGATCGGCAGCGCTGGCAACCCAGGCTTTGATCACGTCCAGATCACCCAGAAAATCCGACAGGAACAGCGCCCGCGAATGGGGCAACAGGCCACCCGGATCAGGCGCACCGTATTCCGCGCCCCCCCGGCTTTCACTTAGCCCCGTTGCGATCCGCATCAATTGCACCTCGCCCCGCGCAGGGCGTTGATCAGGGGAGGCCAGCCCAACCCGCTCCCCCCCCCGTATCAGCAGGATTGCGGACGCCAGCGCCAGTAACCGGACACGATCGGCCTTCCTGGGCAGATCGGCGTGTGATGAAAATTCCATTGAACGGGCACTGTCCGCCCAGATCAAAATGCTCTGGGCTGCCTGCCATTCTTTTTCCTGTACAAACTGCGCATCCGTTCGCGCCGACCGCCGCCAATCAATCTGGCGCGCAACATCGCCGGGCACTGCTGGCCGGTATTGCCAAAATTCGTCCCCCAGACCCGCGCGCCGCCGCCCGTGTGCGCCCAACATCACCGTCGCTGCCAGATGCTCTGCATCCGCCATCAACGCCGGTAAGGTTTGCGCCAGCCCCTCGGCGCGGTGGCGCAAGGTGGCGGCGCTATTCATGCCCCATCCCCGGCCTTCCCGATTTCATCAACGACAGCATCGATCAGCCCGGACAGGGTTTCCCCCCGCGCACGGGCCGAAAAATTAATCGCCATCCGGTGGATCAACACAGGATGCGCCAGCGCCAGAACATCCCCGGCAGACGGCGCCAAACGCCCGTCCAGCAAGGCCCTTGCCCGCACCATCAGCATCAGCGCCTGCGCCGCCCGCGGCCCCGGCCCCCAATGTACGTTTTCGCGCACAATCGCAGGCGCACTGGGGTCATCAGGGCGAAACGCGCGTACCAGTGTCAGGATTTGTTCCACCACGCTGTCACCCACCGGCAGACGGCGCAGCAAGTCCTGCGCACCACTTAATTCCCCGGGGGCAAACACGGCGTGGGCGTGGGCTTCACCACTACCGGTGGTGGCGATCAGAATGTCGCGCTCCGCACTTCGCGACGGATAGTCAACATCGATTTGCACCAGAAACCGGTCAAGCTGGGCCTCGGGCAAAGGGTATGTGCCTTCCTGCTCAATCGGGTTTTGCGTGGCGAAAACATGAAACGGCACCCCCAGTGCATGTTCCTGCCCGGCCACCGTAACCACCTGTTCCTGCATGGCCTGCAACAGGGCCGACTGGGTGCGGGGTGAGGCCCGGTTAATTTCATCCGCCAGCAATATCTGGCAAAAAACCGGCCCCTTTATAAAACGAAACGACCGCCCGCCATCGGCTGCAGTTTCCAGAACTTCGGACCCGATAATATCCGCCGGCATCAGATCAGGCGTGAACTGAACACGCCCCCCGTCTAACCCCATGACCGTGGCCAGCGTGTCCACCAACCGCGTCTTACCAAGCCCCGGCAAACCCACCAATAACCCGTGCCCGCCGCATAACAACGCCGATAACACCAGATCAACGACACCTTCCTGCCCGATAAAGCGCCGGGTGATACTTGCCCGCGCCAACGCCAGCTTTTCTTCCAGCGCCCCAATGTCGGCAACAAGATCCGGTGCTTCGGCCATGACAACTCTCCCATATTCGATGTATGACCCTATTAGATGCAACTATTGCCCGGCTTTCAAACCACAAACGTCAGGGATGGACAAAAGATCGTGAAACCAAGCACCGACAACATAATTGCCGCGGCCCGGTCTGCCACAAAAGGCGGGCCCGCCCCTGTCCATCTGTGGAACCCCCCGTTTTGCGGTGACCTGGACATGCGCATCGCGCGCGATGGCACTTGGTACTACCTTGGCACCCCGATCGGCAGATTTGAGCTGGTCAAACTGTTTTCGTCGGTGATCCGGCGCGATGGTGACGATTATTTCCTGGTCACCCCGGCCGAAAAGGTGGGCATTACCGTCGATGATGCGCCTTTCGTGGCGGTGGATTTTGACGTTTCAAACCCCGGACCAGACCAGATATTGACGTTCACCACCAACGTGGGTGACACCGTCACCGCCGGACCCGAAAACCCGATCCGGGTTGCCCGCGACCCTGAAACAGGCGAACCATCACCCTATGTTTTGGTGCGCGCAAACCTTGAGGCCCTGATTGACCGCAAAAGTTTTTATCGTCTGATCGACATCGCCAGCCATGAACAACACGGCGGCAAACGCTGGTTTGGCCTCCGATCCTGCGATGCCTTTTTCCCAATTATCCCGTCAAACGAACTGGACTGAGCAATGCAAAAAGTGTTGTGCCATTTGTACTGTCTCCGTTACCTATGCAACAGATATGGTATGTGACATATCGCTTACAGGGGCATAAGTACTAAATATAGTATGTTTAGCAGCACAGGTGATACATGCCCAACCAAACAGAGTGGGAATCCAAGGCCGCAAACCTCTTGAAAGCCGAGTTAAAGCGAAAAGGCGTGACTTACAGCCAGCTTGTTGAAAGGCTTGCCGATATTGGAATCAGTGAGAAGGAGGTGAACGTCCGCAATAAGCTGTCCCGTGGGAAGTTTAGCGCCGCGTTCTTTTTACAATGTCTAAACACGATTGGGGCAACGGTGCTGCGCTTGGATTAGTCGCCGGGATCAGTTTAACTATCAATGTACTCGTCTGGCTTTCGGTCGGTTGGGACTGGATAGATTCAGAGATAACCAGTGCCGATCCCAGCGCATACGCCACAGACCAATGCGCCAAGCAGCAAGCGGCCCATGCCGCCAGTAACATTTCCATCCTCAATAGCAACAAGACCGGTGCCGCCGAGATAAGCACCCAAGGCACCGACAACGAACAAGAAAACGAACCAGGCTGGTGTGATCTGGCAGCCCAACAAAGCACGGCGTATTCTACCGTTGGGATGAAAAAGGCCGCATGGCTTACGGCGGTACTCACTACGGGTGGGGTTTTCCTTCTGTGGCTCACCTTGGTATATACTCGGCGGACTTTGAACGAGGCGAAAGACGCGACGGTCGCCGCTCAAAACACTGTTAATGTCACCAGAGAAATCGGTGAAGCGCAGGTTATGGCGCATTTGATGCCAGTTGATCTTTCGGTTCGCCTCATAAAATCGTATAGTGACCAAAGAAAGACGGCTTACTTTTCCGCGAAATTCAAAATTAAGAATGTCGGCAGCACACCAGCCTACAGGGTTTCGGTTTCATCTGTTGTTGACGGATTCGATAAAAATGAATGGGCCAACGCAAATCCTAGCGATATCGGACCACACGATGAAGCCCTAATCAAATTTCGTAGCGGCATTGACCCCCGTACGCTTGGGGACGAGCGTTTCAATTACAGAATGAATGTCTACATTCGTTTCGATACTATATTCACTCGTGCGTCCGATTCCCCGAAGCGAAATAGCGTCCGCTTCGACTACGAAATCACCAGAAACTCGAATGGAACACACGATGCAAAGCGCCTTTAGCAGCGCGATACTAATCATACCTCACCCACACACTTGGTGCGTTTGATACATAAGGCCGGGTATTTTAACGAAAAAGAAACCATAATTTCGGATTAATCTGGTGCGGTACAAGCTGGGAAGCCGATGGCCGTCAAAGAAGAAGCCGCCCCGTTCTGTTAATGGTTCGGGGCGCGCTTTTTGGTTTTGTTTCTTTTTCGTTAAAATATCCCCGCCGGAGGCCAAAAGCTTTGCTTTTTCTTCATCCGGCCATAATTTATGGCATCAGTGCGCCTGCGCCCAATTTGCGCCCTGCCCGGCGTCCACCGTCAGTTTCACATCCAGCTTGACCGCCGGCATCGATGCATTTTCCATAATGTCACGCACCCGCTCAATCGTGGCGTCCACAGCCGCTTCTTCCACTTCGAAAATCAGTTCGTCATGGACCTGCAACAGCATTTTTGCCGGCAGGTCATCGATCGCGCCGTGCATCCGGATCATTGCGCGTCGGATCACATCGGCGGCGGTGCCCTGAATTGGTGCGTTGATCGCCGCACGTTTGGCAAACCCTGCGTGTGGGCCCTTGGCGTTAATCTCTGGCGTGTTGATCTTGCGGCCAAACAGGGTTTTTACAAATCCGTGTTCTTTGGCAAAGGCAACCGTGTCATCCATATAGGTGCGGATACCGGGGAAGCGTTCGAAATACTTATCAATGAACGCCTGTGCCTCTTTGCGTGGAATACGCAGGTTTCGCGCCAGCCCAAAGCCGGAAATCCCATAGATCACCCCGAAGTTGATCGCCTTGGCTTGCCGACGAATGTCAGGTGTCATTTGGTCCAGTGGCACATCAAACATTTCCGACGCGGTCATTGCGTGAATGTCCTGCCCTTGGGCAAAGGCAACCTTTAGGGCGTCAATTCCGGCGACATGGGCCAGAATGCGCAGTTCAATTTGCGAATAGTCCAGACTGACCAGAACGTTGCCGGGGGCGGCGATAAAGGCCTCCCTTATGCGGCGTCCATCTTCGGTGCGGACCGGGATATTTTGCAGGTTCGGATCGGTTGACGCCAAACGCCCGGTATTTGCCCCGGCGATGGAATATGACGTGTGAACACGGCCCGTTTCGGCATTGATATGTCCCTGTAAAGCATCCGTGTAGGTTGATTTCAGCTTGGCCAGCTGACGCCAGTCCAGCACACGGGCGGGCAGATCATGGCCCACGGACGCCAGATCTTCCAGAATATCGGCCCCGGTGGCATAGGCGCCGGTTTTTCCCTTTTTGCCGCCCTCAATCCCCATCCGGTCAAACAGGATTTCACCCAACTGCTTGGGGGATGCCACATTGAACGGCCCGCCGGCCAGTTCATGAATTTCGGCCTCAAGCCCGGCCATTTTCTGGGCAAATGTGTTGGACATCCGGCTAAGGACATCACGATCCACCCGCACCCCGTCCATTTCCATGCGCGCCAGCACCGGCACAAGCGGACGTTCAAGGGTTTCGTAAACCGTGGTGACATGGGCGCGGTGCAGTTGCGGTTTGAACAATTCCCACAGGCGCAGGGTTATATCGGCGTCTTCGGCGGCGTATTTCACCGCCACATCCACCGGCACCCGGTCAAAGGTGATCTTGGATTTTCCAACCCCCAACAGGGGCTTTATCGGGATTGGCTCATGGTCCAGATATCGTTTGGACAGGGTGTCCATCCCGTGATTATGCAGCCCCGCATTCATTACATAAGACATCAGCATCGTGTCATCAATCGGCGCGATCTTAACCCCGTTGCGCGCGAAAATCTTGGCGTCGTATTTCATGTTCTGGCCGATTTTCAGCACCGCCGGATCTTGCAGTACCGGGCGCAGCATATCCAGCGCCAGCGCCCTGTCCATCTGGCCCGCCGCCAGTTCGTCAGAGCCAAACAGATCGTCCGCCGCCGCCGTGCGATGGCCCAGCGGGATATAACAGGCCTGCCCCGCGTCAACGCACAGGGATATGCCCACCAGTTCGGCCACCATTTCATTCAGGCTGGTGGTTTCGGTGTCCACCGCAACATGGCCGCGCGCCGTTGCCCGGTCAATCCAGACCTGCAAGGCCGCCCCATCGCGCACCCATTCGTAATTCTCCGGGGTAAAGGGCAAAACCTCGGGCGTGCTGGCCACATCCCCATCTGGCGTGGCCTCAACAATCGCGGGGGCCTCTACCCCCAACTTGTCAGCCACCCGCCGGGTCATGGTGCGAAATTCCATATCGGCCAGAAAACCCAACAGGGTCTCGGGCACCGGATCCTGCAATTCCAGGGATTCCAGATTGAAATCCAGCTCCATATCGCAATCCAGCTGCACCAACTGGCGTGAAACGCGGATCAGATCAATGTTGTTTTGCAACGACTCGCGGCGCTTGGGTTGTTTGATCTCACCGGCCCGTTCCAGCAGACTGTCCAGATCACCGTATTCGTTGATCAGCAGGGCGGCAGTTTTTACCCCAATCCCCGGCGCACCGGGCACGTTATCGGCACTGTCACCGGCCAGGGCCTGCACATCGACCACCCGTTCCGGGCCAACGCCAAACTTTTCCAGCACCCCGTCACGGTCAATGTGGCGGTTTTTCATGGCGTCAAACATTTCAACGCCACCCCCAACCAGCTGCATCATGTCCTTGTCGGAACTGATGATTGTCACCCGCCCACCCGCATCACGCGCCCGGCACGACAGGGTGGCAATAATGTCGTCGGCCTCAAACCCTTCGACCTCAACGCAGGCGATATTAAAGGCCCGCGTTGCATCCCGCGTCAGGGGGAACTGTGGGCGCAAATCTTCGGGGGCCGGGGGGCGGTTGGCCTTGTATTTGTCATAAATATCGTTGCGAAATGTCTTGCCCTTGTGATCAAAAATAACCGCAACATGGGTGGGGGCATTGTCACCTTTTGCGTCCTCAACCACCTTGAACAGCATATTGCAAAACCCCGAAACCG
Source organism: Marinosulfonomonas sp. (assembly GCA_030625325.1). Lineage (GTDB taxonomy): Bacteria > Pseudomonadota > Alphaproteobacteria > Rhodobacterales > Rhodobacteraceae > NVTR01. The sequence continues at coordinate 14,522 of DAOURA010000019.1, read as the reverse complement.
CACCGATTGGCAGCCCGTCAGATTTGCGCGTCAGCGGTGGCAGTGCGTGGTAGGCCCGAAAAATAAACGCCGAACCATCGATCAGATGCAGGTGGTGACCTTTGCCGAAACTCATTTCAGAAAACTCCGTTCAGCGCGGGGAAACCCGTGCTATTTTGCTGCGTCGGGAAAATCCTGATGGACATACACCTGACCGCAGTAATCACATTTACCAGCGCCATCATCATGGGAAACCCCCACCCAGACCCTTGGGTGACCCGAACCGCCCTTACCACCGTCACAGGCCACGTTCCATTTATCTACAACTTCGGTTTTGGGGGCTTGAATTGTCATCGTTGCTCTCACTGTTTGGATTGGACACATGTTACCCCATCATGGGGCGCGGACAAGGGCAGATCAGTCGGTGCTTGACAGCATCCGCCCCAAAACCCGCCCGCCCAGAATATGCACATGCAAATGGGGTACATCCTGAACACCGTGATCCCCTGCATTCGCGATCAGGCGATAGCCGTCACCGTTGTCAGGATCAAGCGTCGTCATCCGGCAAACATCACCAATCGTGCGGGTGAAATCAACAATTTCGGCGTCTGTGGCATTGGCCGCGAAATGATCAAAGGTCACATATGGCCCCCGTGGAATAACCAGAATATGGTCCGGTGCCTGCGGTGCAACATCACGAAACGCCAGCGAATACTTGGTTTCCAAAACGGTAGAATTCGGGATTTCACCGCGCAGGATTTTAGCAAAGATATTCTGATCGTCATAAACATAGGCCATGGGTTTTCCTTAATCTGAAAACAGATGTGGGGTTGTTGCTATTTCCTGCGCCTGCTCTTTGGAAATATCCAGAAATTCGGCCAGGGATAAGGCATTATTTTCAGGCTCAGATCGTTCTTTTATCCGGTAGAAATTGGGGAACTGCGCATCCTTAATCTGATCCGCTTCATGGTGTACATCCGCCCGGATCGTTGACAGCAATCGCCCAGCGGTTTCCTGACCGGTCATTTCCCCGATCAATGCCACACGCCGCGCGTGCCCCAATAAATAATCATCCGAAAATTCACATTCAATCTGCAACAGTTTTGTCTTGCTCTTGTCGCTATAAAAATCCTGCAACAAATCCAAATTGTTGGGGTCCAGACAAAAAATCAGGCGATCAGTTTCATAATAATCAAACAACATCCGCATCAACGCACGCCGATGGCGGGTGCGTTTCTTCAGCGTTGACTGAATGCCGCCCAGATCGGGCAGCGCGGTGTTTTCTTCGTCAAACAGAAACTCAATCGCGGGGACATTGCTGACCTGACGCACCTGTGACAACAAACGCTTTGCCACATGCCATTTCTTGCACGTTACAATCATCAACTCACGGTCCCGGCCCAGGGTTGATTCCGTTTCCCAAAACCGCAGTGAAAACCGCCGCCCCTCACGCCCCCGCTTTGCCAGAAACGTGAACAGACGCTGACCTTCGTTTGATATTGAAAAATCCACATCCGTTGTGGCGAACAGATCACCTAAGCGGCGCTTTAGCTCTGTCGCCTCAGGCGAAATTTTTCGCGCAAACAGAAAATCCTGGCTCAACAACAAATCATAATGATCATTATAAAATGTCACTGGCATCCCATAATCGGAAAACATCAGAAATGTCAGGGAACGGGTGCTAATTTCATTACCAGGAACCAGATGGCGCACGACCGTCTGAAAAAACGTTTCATCCGGTATCCACGTGGTGCGAAAAAACTGCATCACATCACGGCGTTTCTTCGTAAACCCCAGCACGCCCTCAACCGTTTGACGGCGCAGGCACCACCACTGGCTACCGATCATGATCTGTAAATCATCCGGGATACTGCGCGTGATCCCCAGTTTTTTCTGCAGGTTAAAGGACGTGTAAAACAGCCGCTTTTGGTTTCGTTCATTAAACAGATGGCGATAAATCAGACGCTCTTCCTTAAAGCCGGTTTTGATCCAGTCACTTTCGAAAAAATCAAAGCTTTCAATGAAATCCGCGTCATTATCATCCAGAAAATCATGGGTATACTGGGCCGTTTTGATGGCCATACAGTCACCCGAAAGCATGTAAAAATGCGTGGCCCGCGCAAACGCCGCCTCGGCCGCCTCAAGCGCATAAAGGGTGGCCTGAACCAGGCTCCACTCCCCCCAGCCACACTTAATGCGCCTGCTGGCAAAAACTACATTTGGGTTATCACGCAGCGCATCCCGGATTTTTTCATAATCGGATTTACTGGCGCGGGCATCAAAATGTATGGCAAGATAATCACCCGCCGCCGTCAGCCGCGTGGCCTGATCAATAATAGCAGCCGCATCTTTGTGGCAAAGCAAAATGAATGCAATTTTTGCCATATAATAAGACCAGTTCCATTTCGGCTGTTGATTTTGACATAGATAACGTGAACAACCATTGAATAAACAGGGTTTCTTTGTTCTTTTAGCACAATAATTTCCAATGCCGCCTTTTAAGAGCGGCAGATCAAATAGGCGAGTATTTATAATGGGGTTTCCCGGAACCTGGATGACCGAAAGCGAAAGCACCGTTTATCGTGTCGTCCCCAAGTGTGCCTGCTCAACAATCGGGCAGATCATGTATTATTCGGACCACGGTGAATTTTATGGCGGGGACATCCATGATGCGTCCAGCGGCATCCACAAATGGGCCATCGACAAAAGTCAGCCGTTGATTGAAGCAAACGTCAAAAATCACAGCTCTTATACCTTCACCTGCGTGCGAAACCCCTATACCCGCATCCTGTCGTCTTTCTTTGACAAAATCTGCGGCATTCAGCGCAATGGCAAACGCTATCGCGGCAATCTTGTGCCGTTGCTGACCCAAAAATACGGGATCGAAGTTGAAGGCGACTTTGACCAGATCAAAAGCTTTCGCCGCTTTTTGTTGTTTGCGCGCGACACCATTCGCTGGCGCAAACCAATGGACCCGGACATCCACTGGTCAGCCATGTCAGGCCACGTATCCACGTTTATCGTCAACGGTGGCACTTACGACAAAATAATTTTTACCGAAAAATTCAACGCCGGGATGCAGGGCGTTTTGGATAACATGAACCCAAAGCACCAGATTGACCTGAAAACCATCCCCCGTTTTAATGAATCCGAAGGCCACGGCCCCAAACGCGCCCACCCGATAGAAGACTACTTTGACGATCTGTCGATGCATTTGGTTTATGAAATGTACAAACGCGATTTTGACATTTTCAAATATGACTTTGAAAACCCCGCCAACAAAATGCCTGTAGCCGAGGTTGATCTAAAAGAAGTCCACAAAAAGCTGGGTGTTTAATTAGGTCTGCTCAGGGGGCTGTCCGCCCCCCTTCGCCTACGGCGAATTCCCCCCGAGGATATTTTCAAACAGAAGAAATAAGTACTCTGCTATTTCTTCTGTTTAAAAGTATCCCCGCCGGAGGCAAAAGCTGTAAAGCAGCCTTTACAGCAACCCGTGTTGCTTAAACAGGCTTTTCAAATCTGCTTCCGGGCGTGCCCCAATGTGGCTGATTACTTCTGACGCGGCAACGCAGGCCATTTTTCCGCAGGTTTCCAGGTCATAGCCATTGGTCAACCCCCACAGAAACGCCCCGGCAAAAAGATCGCCCGCCCCGGTGGCGTCGACAACTTCTGTCGGAACTGCCGGAACATGCCAACGATTGCCTGCCGCCAGTATATAGGCGCCGTTTTCACCATCTGTGCAGGCCACGGTTTCAACCTGCGCGGCGGCGCTTGCCAACGCCTGCTCAAAATCATCCGTTTCATACATCGACATCATTTCCGCACGGTTGGCAAACAGCAGGTCCACATCATTGCGCAGCATTTCACCAAAGGCGTCCCGGTGACGTTCAATGCAAAACGGGTCCGACAGGGTGATTGAAACCTTGCCACCCGCCCCTTTGGTGGCAGCAACTGCCTTGGCGAACGCGGCATGGCTGTCAGGCCCGTCAAACCGGTAACCTTCCAGGAAAATCCATTCGGAATTGGCCATCATAGCTTCGTCAATGTCATCAGGGCCCAGAAATTCAGACCACCCAAGATAGGTGTTCAAAGACCGCTCGCCATCTGGGGTGACCAGCACAATGCAGCGCCCGGTTTGCGCCCCGCCATCACCCTGACCAAGGGTCGTTTCATAATCCGCGCCCTGTGCGCGCAGGTCATGGGCAAAGATCTCGCCCAGCTGGTCATCCATGACCTTACCCACATAGGCCACGCGCCCACCAAGTTGCGCCGCCGCAGCAATAGAATTTGCAGCCGAGCCACCGCTGATTTCCTTGGACGGGCCAACACGGGAATACAGATCAACAGCACGATCCATATCGATCAGCTGCATGATCCCTTTGCCAATGCCGTTTTCATCCAGAAAGCCATCCTGACACTGGGACAGCACATCGACCATCGCATTGCCGATGCCCACCACCTGATATTTCTTACTCACTGGGTCTTCTCCTCAAACGGGCACAGATCACGGATGATACAGGCCCCACATTTTGGTTTTCGCGCCACGCAGATATAGCGACCGTGCAGGATCAGCCAGTGGTGCGCGTGTTGTTGAAATTCAGCCGGAACGTTGTCTTCGATCGCCCGCTCTACGGCGCTTACATCTTTGCCCGGTGCCAGACCAGTGCGATTGCCAACCCGGAAAATATGGGTATCCACCGCCTGTGCGGGCTGATGGAACCACATGTTCAAAACCACATTCGCGGTTTTGCGCCCAACCCCCGGCAGGGACACCAGTGCCGCGCGTGACGACGGCACCTGCCCGGCGTATTCATCCACCAATATCTGCGACAACTTGATCACGTTCTTTGCTTTTTGGCGGTACAGGCCGATGGTCTTGATGTGCTCAACCAATCCATCATGCCCAAGGTTCAGCATCTTTTGCGGGGTGTCGGCAATTTCAAACAGTGCCGCCGTGGCCTTATTCACCCCAATATCAGTTGCCTGCGCCGACAGGGCCACCGCCACCACCAATGTAAAAACATTGGAATGATGCAGTTCGCCTTTTGGTTCAGGCTCGGACGCCTGAAAGCGCGAAAACACCTCTTGAATTGTATGATAGTCCATTTGCTTTGCCATAGGGCGCTCTATGCCCTGCGTGGCCCTTAGGCGCAAGAAACGGATCGACCTGACCGGCCAGTTTGCTAGGGTATTCGCCAAACAGGGGGCAGGGATGCACGGCGAAACCGAATACCACTATGGCGTGATGCGCCGGGCAATTGAAGCGATTGATCGCGCAGATGGCCCCCTATCTCTGGATCAGCTGGCAGGCCAGATGTCGATGAGTCCGGCCCATTTTCAACGGCTGTTTTCCAAATGGGTGGGGGTGTCGCCCAAACGGTATCAGCAATATCTGACACTGGAACACGCCCGCACCCTGCTGGCGGAACGCTTTACCACCCTTCAGGCGGCCCATGATCTGGGCCTGTCGGGCACCGGGCGGCTGCACGATATGTTTATCAAATGGGAAGCCATGAGCCCCGGCGATTACGCGCGCAAAGGCGCAGGCCTGCATATTCGCTATGGCTGGTTCAACAGCCCCTTTGGCCGTGTGCTGGCAATGGGCACCGACCGGGGGCTGTGTGGCATGGCCTTTTGTGATGAAACCGGCGACGGGGCGGCCTTTGATGATATGACCGCGCGCTGGCCACAGGCAAATTACCAACTGGCCCCCGAGAAGATCAAAACCTGGGTCATGGCGGCCTTTGGCAGTGGCGACACCAGCCACCTGCATCTGATCGGCGCCCCTTTTCAGATAAAGGTCTGGGAGGCATTGTTAAACATTCCAACCGGCCACGTCACCACATACGGCGAAATTGCCGGGGCCATCGGCAATCCGCGCGCGGTGCGCGCCGTAGGCACCGCCGTGGGGCGCAACCCGGTCAGTTGGCTGATCCCGTGCCATCGGGCCATTCGAAAATCGGGCGGGCTGGGGGGCTATCACTGGGGGCTGCCGGTAAAACGGGCCATGCTGGCGTGGGAAAGCGCGCGCGCTGATGCATCCGCCACACCCGACCCCTGATCGGCCCTTGCGGTTTTCCGCCTATAGGTGCCTATTATCTTTTGAAGTGGGGGCAATCCACGCGTAAAGAATGATCCAAAGCTGGGCAAACCTAACTGAGGCATAAAATGACCAAATCAAAATTATCCATACTGGCCGTAACGGCCATCCTTTTCACTGTGACTGCATGTACTGATGTGAACAAAATCACAGGCAATTCCAAAACCCGCACCAACGAAGGTATCGGCGTTGGCGCAGCAACTGGTGCGCTGTTCGGCTTTTTGGCCGGCAAGACCCCGAAAACCAAACGCAACGCAGCACTGGCTGGCGCTGTTATTGGCGGGGCGGCCGGTGGCGCAATTGGCGCACAGCTTGATAAGCAGGCAGCCGAACTTCAGGCCGAACTTGGCGATGGTCGCATTCAGATCATCAACACCGGTTCTGAACTGATCGTGCGCATGCCACAGGACATCCTGTTCGCCGTTGACAGCACTGTGCTGCAAAACACCCTACGCGGTGACCTTGGGGTGCTTGCCAGAAATATTCTGCGCTATCCCGGTTCCACGGTTGAAGTTTACGGTCACACCGACAACACCGGGACCGCCGCCTATAACCAGGACCTGTCATCACGCCGGGCCAATGCGGTATCGGCTGTGCTGACATCCAATGGGGTGCCCGGTCACAGTGTCCGTTCAATCGGAAGGGGCGAAGAAAGCCCGATCGCATCCAACCTGACATCCGCCGGGCGTGCGCAAAACCGCCGGGTTGAAATTATCATCCGCCCTGCGGCCTGATCCAACCAAAATTACCGCAAAAAGGCCGGGTTTTATGCCCGGCCTTTTTTTGTGGTGTCCCCCGGTGTGCCGTTGTTATCCTGTTCCCCGTAAACATACGAAAGCACACCAATGCCATTTCAGAAAATTCGGCCCGAAAAACTGTCCGCCACAGTCGCCCACCAGATTGAACTTCTGATCCTTCGCGGCATCCTGCGCCCCGGTGAACGCCTGCCCTCAGAACGTGACTTGGCCGAAAAAATGGGCGTGTCCCGCCCCAGCCTGCGCGACGCCATTGGCGAACTGGAAGGACACGGCCTGCTTAGCACCCGCGCAAATTCCGGGGTTTTCGTAAGCAATGTGATAGGTGGCGGGTTTTCCGATGCTCTGGTCGCGCTGTTTTCGCGCCATGACGAAGTGGCCTTTGACTACATCGATTTTCGCCGTGACATGGAAGGGCTGGCCGCCGAACGGGCCGCGCGCCTTGCATCCGATACCGACCTTAAGGTGATCAATTCAATTTTTCAGCGCATGCAAACCGCAGGCACCCGTAAAGACCCGGCCACTGATGCGCAACTGGACGCCGATTTCCACACGGCGATCATTGAAGCCAGCCATAACGTGGTCATGCTGCACATGATGCGCTCCATGTTTCAGCTTTTGCGCGAAGGGGTGTTTTACAACCGTCAGGTCATGTTCAACCAGAAAACAACCAACGACACCCTGCTGGACCAGCACCGGGCAATCAATGATGCCCTGCAGTCCCGCAACCCCGCAGCCGCGCGCGTGGCGGTGCAGGACCATCTTAGTTTTATAAAAGACGCCCTGGCCGACAAACAGCAATCAGATCGCAACGAAAAAATCGCGGCCCTGCGCCTGAACCACGAAACCGGGCGCAAATAACGCCCCTTACGAACCGGCCAGCCCGGACCACCCGGTGCCTTATTTCGCACACAATCCGCCGGTCAGGGGTGCCTTATTCCAATAATAGAATCGGCAGCTCACTCAACCATTTGTTTTTACACGATTTTTAATATTTTCCGGCAATAAGGCTTAAAATTCTCATTCGGAATATGGCCCAAAATGGCCCATTTTGCCCCTTGATTAACCCGTATACTTGGACAGTTCTGGGTTCCTGTAAATATTGTGGCCAGATTCGCCACCAACCCCCAACCAAACCCGATTTGAATTGTGTCACAAACCGGGCAACCCTATGTTTTCAGCGTGACGGATGATCAGTGTGGCCCAATTTCTAAACCACATCCATCCAGTATTTTGTAATTAGTTAGTTGGTGTAACGATGAAACTTGCAAACAAATTAGTGATTAGTGCCCTCGGGCTTTTCCTGCTCGCATCCTGCGCAAGCGCGCCCGTGGTAACCCGTGCAAATATTCAGCCTGACCTTGCACAGCTTCAGGACCTTTCAGGTGTCTCGGCCCAGTTCCACCGGGAAGTCGCCGCGACAATCCACTTTAAATTTGACAAAGACACCCTGACCCAGGAAGCCATGGCCCAACTGAACAAACAGGGTAAATGGATCATGCAGTACCCTGAAATTCGCTTTAGCGTTTATGGCCACACCGACAAAGTTGGCGACCATGCCTATAACGAAGACCTTGGCATGCGCCGTGCAACACGTGTTGTGGCCTATCTGGTATCGCTTGGTGTAAATGGTGATCGTCTGGAAGCCATGGTATCTTATGGTGAAGACCTGCCAGTCGTGAAAACCCAGAACCGTGAACTGGCCAACCGCCGCACAATAACCACCGTTGCTGGCTATTTTGCACCCGCTATCGCCGAACGACAGGCGCGCAGCAAACCGGGCACCCCGACAACCCCGGCCGTTACTCCGCCGACAGTGACACCTCCAACTGTAACCCCGCCAACAGTTACCCCACCGGTGGTGACACCTCCAACCACAACTCCGCCAACAGTGACGCCACCAACAGTCACTCCGCCAACCGTAACCCCACCGACCGAAGACAAGCCAAAGAAAGCAAAGCGTACACATGTTGACGCTGGTCGTGGTAACGGTGCGGAAACCGGGGATCCGGGCAAGTCAGCCGGTCGCAATAAGGGCGGCGACGCCGACTAAAACCTGATCCCAACAGCAAAAAAGCGCGGCATCTCCAGGTGCCGCGCTTTTTTCGTTATCAGGCGGCCCTGCGCCGTCTGTGTTGTTTGTTGGGTTTCTTACCTGGCCCACCACCCTTACCGCGCCGGTTTCCACCGCCCGATTTTCCGGGTTTCTTGGGGGCATCCTCTGGCGCCCAGGGCGCACCACCCGCAACCGGGATATTGTGCTTCAGGATTTTTTGAATTGCACGCAGTTCGGACATTTCCGCCGGTGAACAAAACGCCACCGCCGTTCCACCCCGCCCGGCCCGCGCCGTGCGCCCGATCCGGTGAACATAGTTCTCAGGTACATTGGGCAGATCAAAATTATACACATGGGTGATACCGGGAATATCGATACCGCGCGCGGCCACATCCGTTGCCACCATCACGTCAATTTCACCGGCCCGGAACGCCTTAATCGACCGCTCGCGCTGGCCCTGGCTTTTGTTGCCGTGGATAGACCCGGCATTAATTCCCTCGGCCTCCAGCAGTTTTTTCAGCTTTTCCGCCCCGTGTTTGGTGCGCGAAAACACTAATGACAGCCCGTCCTTATGCTCTCTCAATTGCTCAAGCAATAACCTGGCCTTACTGGCCTGCGGAACATAATGCAGTGATTGGTTGATTTTATCGGCAACCTTACCGGGGGGTGACACTTCAACCCGAACCGGGTCTTTCAAATAGGCCTTGGACAGTTCTGCCATATGCTTGGGCATGGTCGCCGAAAACAACATTGACTGACGGTCATCCGGCAACAGCGGCGCAATTTTGCGCAGCGCATGGATGAACCCAAGGTCCAGCATCTGATCGGCCTCATCCAGAACCAGATACTGGGTCTTTCCAAGGGTCAGCGCGCGCCGGTCCAGCAGGTCAATCAAACGCCCCGGTGTTGCCACCAGCAAATCCGTGCCCCGTTCCAGCCGGTTAATCTGCGGGTTGATCCCCGCACCACCCACAACCAGGTTGACCTTCATGTGGGTGCCTTCAGTATAGGCACGCAGATTGTCCGATATTTGCTTGGCCAACTCGCGGGTCGGTGCCAGTATCAAACCGCGCACGGTTTTTGGCTCTGGCTTGGTGCCCGCGCGCAACAGCGCGTTAATCATCGGCAAACCAAAAGCGGCCGTCTTGCCGGTTCCGGTCTGGGCCAACCCCATCACATCACGCCCATTCATCGCGTGCGGGATCGCCTGGGTCTGGATCGGCGTGGGTTCAGTTATGCCCTGCTCGGCCAGTTTGGCCACAAGGCGGGGATGAAGCCCCAACATATCAAAATCCATTTTCTGGATATTCCTTTCGGTGGGGCCATATGGCCCACAAAATAACCAACCAGTCCGCACAAATGCAGACCAGCAAGCATAGGGTTGCGCCATTCACTGACCGGGGACCGAATTGCCCACCTGCCGTCTAGGCGCGGAACCCCTGCGTGACGTGGGAACCTGATTGGTTTTGACGGACCTTGCGGATCACCCTTTGGCGTCCGAACAGCTGCTCACGCGGCAGAGCCCATCACTGCGCGTCACATGGCCCTGAATGCACGATCTGTCAAGGCTTGATAAAATGCGCGCCTTACGGCGCATTATTTTAAGCCCTTCGGGCGATTTCGCTCCGCTCGGGGATATTTAGGCAAAAAAGAAGCCCGGCTTTGCTTTGTTCAAATACTCCCGCCGGAGGCACGGGTCGGATGCCCGCAGGGCATTCGAAACAAAAAGCCCCGGACATTTCTGCCGGGGCTTAATGAATAATTATGTTCGCAAATGGTTCAGTGCAGCTTGGCACCAACGGTTTCAATTGCTTCATCGATCAGTTTATTGCCGTCGGCAGCGCTCATCTCGGCGGCAATAACGTCCCGCGCAGCAGAAATAGCAACCTGAATTGCAGTATCGCGAACCTCTTTCACAGCCGCATTTTGTGCGGATACGATCTGGTCCTGTGCAGCGGCAAGGCGGCGAACAATAGAAGCCTTGAGGTCGGCCTTGGCCTGTTCAGCGGCTTCTTCGGCTTCCAGTTTGGCGTGTTCGACGATGCGATCAGCCTGTTCCTTAACCTCTTTTTGCTTGCGCTCATAAGAAGCAAGGATTGTCTGCGCTTCTTCACGCAGCGCCTTGGCCGCATCCAGTTCACCCCGGATACCGTCAGCACGGGCATCCAGTTGGCCCATCAGCATACCGGGAACCTTCAGATAGATCAGGATACCAATAAACAGCAGGAACGCGATCCACACCACAAAGTTAGTGTTGAACAGCGAAAAGAACGGGATTTCCACAGACGATGCCAGACCCGGCGTCGCGATCAGGGACAGAAATACGGTTAGTTTTTTCATGTCTCTACCCCTTCAGCCTGGTGGCTACGGCCGCCGTCACCGACTTGGCGTCGGCTTTGCTGCCCATTGAAGCGACAATTTCCTTGGCCGTTGCATTGGCCACGGCCTTGACGCTTTTCATTGCATCCTTGCGGATATCTGCAATTGCGGCTTCAGACTCGGCCGATTTAGCTGCAATCTCTGCATCCGCCTTGGCCATTGCACTGTCCAGCTCACCCTGAATTTCAGCGCGCGCATCGGCAACGATATGCCCGGCTTCAACACGGGCATCCGCCAGCGCCTTATTATAGGCATCTTCGGCTTCAACCGCCTGTTGTTTCAGGTCTTCAGCTGCGGCGATATCATTGGTGATGATGCCCTGACGTTCGGCCAGAACCGCCCCAATGCGCGGCAGTGAAATACGAGATAACACAAAGTAAATGATGACCAACGTAATCACGAGCCAGAAAATCTGGTTCGGGAAAGACGTAAAATCAATCTGTGGCATACCGACAGCCTCGCTACCGGACCCTGCGGCCCCGGCGGCGTGTGTGTCGACCACTGTGGTTTCTGATGACATGTTTTCCTCCTGCAACCCGGATTACACTGGATGGGCCAATGTCAGCCCACCCAACGCCATGGATTTTTCAGGACTTAAACAGCAAACATCAGCAGCAGGGCAACGAGGAACGAAAAGATCCCCAGTGCTTCTGCAAACGCAATACCGATGAACATGGTTGCCATCTGGCCACCAGCAGCGGATGGATTGCGCAGCGCGCCGGCAATGTAGTTACCAACAACGTGGCCCACACCGATCGCAGCACCACCCATACCAGTACAAGCAACGCCCGCACCGATGTCTTTGCCCAGTAGAATAAGTTCGCCTTCCATGTCGTAATCTCCTTGATATTGGAATTGGCTGATAAGTTTGTCTTAAGTTTCCCGTGACCGGCTTTAGTGTGACGGATGCAGCGCATCCTTCAGGTAGACACAGGTTAGAATTGCAAACACATAGGCCTGAATGAAGGAAACAAGCATTTCCAACGCATAGACCGCCGTGATTGCCAGGATCGGGGCAACCGCGCCCAGACCCAGAACGCCCGCAAAGCCGGCGAATACTTTGATAACTGCGTGACCCGCCATCATGTTACCCGCAAGACGGATAGAATGGCTGACCGGACGCACGAAATATGAAATGACCTCAATCAATGCCAGCATCGGCCGCAGCGCCAGTGGGGCCGCCTTGATCCAGAACAGTTCAAGAAATCCGAAACCGTTTTTGACAATGCCAACGATCGTCACAACAATAAACACCGCCATCGCCATAACGGCCGTAACCGCAACGTGGCTGGTGGTTGCAAAACTCATTGGAATAAGGCCAAGGAAGTTTGCAAACAGAATAAACACGAAAAGCGTCATGATATATGGGAAGAATTTCAGCCCGTCTTTGCCGGCCACATCTTCAACCATCTTATAGACGAAACCATAAAGCAGCTCGGCCACTGATTGGACCCGGCTTGGCACAATCGCCCGTCCACGGGTGCCCAGCACCAGCAGGGCAATAACGCAAAGAACCGCCAACGCCATCCACAGGGTTACATTTGTGGGTGTGTAGAAATTGATGTGCTCACCACCAAACAGCGGCTTAACAACAAACTGATCCATCGGGTGGATCTGCAGGCCACTCGGGCCTTCTGTCACAGTCTCTGACACGTCTAGTTCCCCTTGTCCGACCCGGCATCCGCCGCGCCCTCATCCTGTAGCTCTTTGACCGAGCGCATCATAACCCGCACCCCGGCCGCAAAGCCTAGCAATACAAACAGCACCAAAAATATGGGCATGGTGCCAAGCACCGTATCAAGCCCGTATCCAATGCCAAAGCCGATCACGATCCCCGAGACCAGCTCAATCACCATACGCCAGGCCAGATGTGCCTGCGAATGGTGGTCTTCCATCTTTGAAACCGGTGCATCCGCACCTTTCAATTCATCGATCCGCTTTTGCAGCGCTTCAAGCCGGTCTTTGTCGGCTGGATCAACCATATCGTGGCCCCATAAACTTTCGCGGACCCTATGAATGGGCAGGGCCAGAGTCAAGCACTCAGATCCAAACCGGGGCGCCATCTATCTATCTGGTTTTATTGAGTATTTATACAAAGAAAAGGCCAGGCCCCGGCAACAGATTGCCCCAGCCCGCCAAAATTCAGCCAACGGGTATATTCAACCATTTGGTTGACGATTAATCCACCGCTGCCTTAATGCACCCTATGCAAGACACCCTTGATATCATATTTTCTGCCCTGTCCGACCCAACCCGGCGCGCCATCCTGCAACTGCTGCTGGAAGACGACATGGCTGTAACCGACGTGGCCGAACCGTTTGACATGTCACTGGCGGCAATTTCCAAACACCTTGGGGTGCTGACCCGCGCCGGCCTGATTTCCCAGGAAAAACGTGGCCGGGTGAAATGGTGCAAACTCGAACCCGACGCGATGAAGGCGGTATCCGTCTGGATGCAGGGGTTCGGGCAGTTTGAAGCACTGGACTTCGACGGGTTTGAACGGTTTTTGGAAGTTGAACTAAGGCACAACGTAAATGATTGACCACATGGGAATTACTGTCAGCGACATCGCCAGCAGCCGAATTTTCTACACCAAAACACTATCACCGCTGGGTTACGTCCTGCACAAAAACCACCCCGGCTGTGCCAGCTTCGGCGTCCCCAAAGGGCACGGCAAGTCAACTGATCCCGCCGGCGACTTCTGGCTGTCTGAAGGAACCCCGATGGAACCACGGGTCCACATTGCCTTTAGCGCTGCAACGCCAGCGGATGTCAGGGCATTTTTTCAGGCTGCTCTGGCAGCGGGTGGCACCCCCAACGGCGCACCGGGCCTTCGCCCCGAATTTCACCCCCATTATTACGCAGCCTTCATACTGGATACAGATGGCTACAACATAGAAGCTGTGTGCCACCGCAAATGAACAACTAAATTGAAATTAAGCACAAGGCAGGTACCCCGATAAGTGCCTGCCCCTTCTCCTTTTTAAAATATCCCCCGCGCGGCGCGCAAATCGCCCGGCACGGGCTAAAATCCGTGACGCCGTCAGGCGTCCCCGTCAGGTTTCGTCTTTCAACAGCAGCCACAACGCCACAATCGTCAACCCGACCCCACCCCAAATCAGCCCCGCCGGCGCCCCATGGCCCAGCGCAATTTCCCACAGAATTACCCAACTGGGCGTCAGATACGTATAGGCCATCACCTTGGCAGACGGCAGGCGCAGGGTGGCGTATTGCAACAACACAAACGTGGTAG
>DAOURA010000112.1 GCA_030625325.1 Marinosulfonomonas sp. | reverse complement strand
GACGTCTACTTCGGACGCGGCCAAGCCATTCTAAACCAACGGGAAAGGATCAAACGTAAGACAATGCAAACGCGACGCTTGCAACACCGCAAAGCCGCCGCTTAATATAACCCAAATGATGAGGCAGATACTCTCTTATTCAATACCGCAATCTGTGCCAAATACTCTGACGATGGACAGTCTACACTGGCTTTGGTTTCAATTGTTTCGATCTTTGCTTGAAGTTCTGTGCGTGCTTTTGCTACGCCCAATTCCGCAATCTTCGGGTCTGCCGTTTTTAACGAACCTCGTTCGGCAGCTTTTCCCAGTTCATTTTGATACTTTTTGGGTATTGGCAAATTCAGATAGTATCTGCCGCCGCGCTGCTGAGTGAACTTGACTGTTGGAAGGCTCATTTTGACCATGCATGAATGAAAACTAACACAAAATATGACACATAACAATATTTAATGCATTGTAGTAGCAGCACTTTCAATGAATACAACTCGATAAAAACAGACGGGTCGAAGTGATACTCACCTCGACCCGCTAATTGTCAAAACTCATTACTCAAACACTAATTTACCACTTATCTGGACCTTTTTCTGCAAATGCGTGTACCAGAAAGTCAATAAACGCACGTACTTTTGGCTGTGTGAACCGGCCCGGGGGGTAAACCGCATAGATACCTTGTGTCTCGACGGGCAGATCAGGAATGGCAACTTCAACCAAACCTTGTTGTAATGCATCCGCATAAAGGAACGAGGGTAAGTAAGCTATTCCAAGGCCTGAAATGGCAGCATTTAAAAGCGATTGTCCATCATTGACCGTCAGCCAGCCGGCAGTGCGTACCTGACGTTTTTCACCCGAAGGGGCAGTCAATTTCCAGACGGCGCTATTGGCCTGATTGGAATAGTGCAGCAGTTTATGTTCGTTAAGATCGTCGATTTTCGCCGGCCGTCCGTATTTTTCAAAATACTCCGGCGACGCAATCATACGTCGGGTCGTCTCGGTCAACTTGCGGGCACGTAGGGTGCTATCTTCAAGCTCTCCGATACGAATTGCCATGTCAAAACCTTCAGAGATAAGTTCGACGTAGCGATTGTTGAGAACCATATTAACAGTGATATCAGAAAATTCCTGAAGGAAATCACCAAGAACCGGCGACAGGTGATTAACACCAAAATCTGTCGCAACCGAAATACGCAGCAATCCTGATGGTGCAGATTGCATAGAAGTTACAAGCGCATCGGCTTCTCCGGCGTCATTCAATACACGCCGTGCACGGTCGTAATAAGCTAGTCCAATTTCAGTAGGGCTGACCCGTCGGGTCGTCCTGTTTAGCAGCCTTGCACCCAATCTCGCCTCAAGCGAGGAAACATGCTTGGAGACAGCGGATTTTGAAATCCCCATCTTTTTGGCCGCATCAGTAAAACCGCCCTGATCCACAACAGTGGCAAAGGCTTCCATTTCTGTCAGTCGGTCCATGTTACGCGTTACCTTAGTATTGGCCCCCAACCACGGACAGGTATCAGCACCAATTCAGGCGACATTACGGTATGACGCGGACAATACTGGGAATTACTTGATTACCGTCATTATTTTGGAAACAAACTAAGGGTTTCTTGCCATAATTCAGACAATTACATTAATTTTCAGTTATTTACAGGGATGCGGCAACACGCACACCCTGGTCAATTGCGCGCTTGGCATCCAGCTCTCCTGCGGTCTCAGCCCCGCCTATTACATGAATTTGGGCGCTAACATCAGACAATTGGCCGACAAGTGACCGCTCACTAACCTGACCAGCACACAAAACGACATTTTCTGCCACAATCTGGTCTGGATTCGCCCGCGATTCACCAAATGATACATGCAGGCCCTGGGAATCGATCCGTTCGTAATTGACCCCCCCCACCATCTTTACATCTTTCATCGCCAGTGTGGCACGATGTATCCAACCTGTGGTCTTACCTAAACGCCGCCCCAGCTTTTCTGATTTGCGTTGCAGCATCGTGATTTGGCGCGCGGGGGCTTCAGGCACGGGGCCGCCAGGGGCCAGACCGGCGCGGTCCACTTCCGGGTCTGAAATGCCCCATTCGGCCTTCCAGGCCGCCAAATCCATTGTCGGGCTTTCGCCCTTTTGCGCCAAAAACTCAGCCACATCAAAACCAACACCACCGGCCCCCACGATCACCACACTGTCGCCCACCGGCGCACCGTCACGCAGCACATCTATGTAGGACAACACATTCGCGCCGTCTTGACCGGGGATTTCAGGGTCGCGGGGTAAAACCCCCGTCGCCACGATTATGTCGTCAAACCCGTCCAGATCAGCCGCCGTTGCCTGCACCCCAAGGCGCAGATCAATGTCTGAATTTTCAACCATCACCCGGTACCAGTCCACCAACCCAATAAATTCTTCTTTGCCGGGAATGACCTTGGCCATGTTCAACTGGCCGCCAACTTCATTGGCTTTTTCAAACAGCGTTACCTTATGCCCCCGTTCCGCCGCGACCAATGCGCACGACAACCCCGCAGGCCCCGCCCCAACGACCGCAACAGATTTTTTCACCTCTGCGGGTGTCACAAGCAGTTCAGTTTCATAACACGCACGCGGGTTCACCAGACAGGTGGACATCTTGCCGCCAAAGGTGTGATCCAGACAGGCCTGATTGCAGGCAATGCACGGGGCAATTTGCGCCCCACGCCCCTGTGCGGCCTTTTTAACAAAATGCGGGTCGGCCAGAAACGGGCGCGCCATTGATACCATGTCACTGCACCCTTCGGCCAAAACCGCCTCGGCGACGTCGGGTGTGTTGATGCGGTTGGACGTGACAATCGGTATCGACACCTGACCCATCAGCTTTTTGGTCACCCAGCTAAAGGCGCGCCGGGGAACGGACGTCGCAATGGTGGGAATGCGGGCTTCGTGCCAGCCAATGCCGGTATTGATAATGGTCGCACCGGCAGTTTCAATATTTTGTGCCAGTTCGACAACTTCCTGCCAACTTGACCCGTTTGGCACCAGATCAATCAACGACAGGCGATAGATCAGAATGAAATCATCCCCCACCGCGGCGCGAACCCGGCGAACAACTTCCAACGGCAGGCGCATGCGGTTTTCATAACTGCCCCCCCAACGGTCCGTGCGTTTGTTGGTGTGGGTCACCAGAAACTGGTTCAGAAAATACCCTTCTGAGCCCATGACCTCTACACCATCATACCCGGCCTCGCGCGCGCGGGCGGCGGCTGTCACCATATCGCTGATCTGTTGCTCAATACCGGCTTCATCCAACTCATGTGGCGGAAACGGTGAAATCGGCGACTTAATGGCCGAAGGCGCAACACAGCCCGGACCAAAGGCATAACGACCCGCATGCAATATCTGCATGGCAATCTTGCCGCCCCCATCATGAACCCGGTCCGTTACAATCCGCTGGTTGGCAATATCATCCGCTGAAAACAGCCCCGCCGCCCCCGGGAAAACACCGCCGTCTTTATTTGGGGCCATGCCACCGGTGACCATTAATCCAACATCCCCGCGCGCGCGTTCTGCATAAAACTCCGCCACCCGGTTCCAGTCCCCGGTTTCTTCAAGGCCGGTGTGCATGGATCCCATCAGCACACGGTTTTTCAGCGTGGTAAATCCAAGATCCAGCGGCGCCAGAAGGTGGGGATATTGGGTCATGTTATTCTCCTTGCGAATGCATGGGCACCCGGGCTTTTCTTTTTCTAAATACTCTCGCCGAAGGCGAAAACTACCCTGTTAGGATGTTTCCAGACAGTGACGCCTGAAGGCACGTTTCAACATATCCAGCTCAGCGCGCAGCAATTCGACCTCTGCACGAATATCGTCTTCCAGCGGTTCACCGGTCACAATGGTAAAGGCGTTTAGTTTTTCGCCACTTCCCCGCTCACTGATCACGAAAACCTGCACCCCGTCGCAAAGCAACCTGGCGGCAATCGTGATTTGCAAGACCCATTCCCCCGGCTTTTGGTCGCGGGCGGTTATCTTAACGCCACCAAGGGTCTCACCCAGATGACTGACCTCAATTTCGGGTATTTGTTCACCACCCCCGGTGATCATGCCTTCCCAGACGCCGGCAAACAGGCGTGTTTTTGTCACCGTATAATCCGACATATCAGGCCCCTACCTTTAAATTTCTGCCCGTGGGCGGCGTGAAAATGTTAAATCCCGCAATTCAATCTGGTTGAGTTGCGGGTTTTCAAAAATCAGATCAACCCAGGCCCGTTCCAGCCGCTTTTCGTTCAAATTACTATAGGCCATATCAAAATCTACAATTCCCACGCCATTTTCGACCTGCAGTTCGCGCACCAACTGTTCACTGTTCGGCCCGCATTTAAAGTTGAACCGCGCAAAGATTTCCAGCGGTTGTTCCATTTCCACTGTCAGGGTCATGCGCACCAGATGGCGGCGCTGCAATCCGTCAGCCGCCCCGTGGGGCAGGTCAACCACCAGCGACAAAAAACTGCCGTCAAAATGAAACACATCCATACGCAGCCCAAAGGGGGCCAGGTCTTCTTCCCGGGTGTTGCGGATCTGGCGCACCGTCAGTTCCGAAACCTTACAGTCGTGGAACACACGCACCCCATCGCCGATTTGCGTCTTGGAACGAACGGCAGCCACGCCCGCCGGGCTAATCGGGCCTTTCCACAGGTCGGGCCGGTGCGCCCAATCTGAATGCAACGGTTTTTCAATTGCGTTGGATCCGATCAGGGGCAGGATCAGACGGGCCTCGGCCACATGTAACACCCGGTCAACCCGCCGTCTGATTTCACGCGCACGCGCACGGGTTTTTCGCAGGGCGTACCAGTCTTCGTTTTGCGCACGCGCCTGCGCGCGGGCCCACCAACGCAAAGACCGGCGGTGAAACAACATGTCGATCAATCTATTCATCTAACCGACCACATCAGCCCTGCCTGTTTCGATCATTTCTGCCCCTACCTAAAACCAATTGGTTTCATTCACACAAAGATCATAGCGTATTTTCGCGCTGAATTCGTTTTGCAAACGCCTGCAATATTGCCAGCCCTTCTTCGTCAGACATTGGTTTGTCGTTAAAGGCGATCACACTTAGCGTGATAATTCGTCCCCCCACGTCAAACAATGCGCGCCAGTATTCCTGTTCCAGCCCATCCGGGTTGTTCGGGCTGCTATCGCTGGCACGCAGAATATACATGCCTTTTTCATCGCGGGTGCTTAGAATTTCCACCGATGATGGGTCACCGTTTCTGGCCAGTGCGCCGCGCCCGGCCGGTGACTGAAAAAATGCTTCCAGCTGGGTCAGGGAATTACTGATCTGCGCATCCCCTGGCCCCGAAACAGACGCGGTCAGAACGGCCGGAACACGGGGCGAAGGGTGCTGTGTGCTGTTGGCGATCGATGCACAACTGCCCAGCAGGACAAAAACGCCACCCGCACCGTCACGGGTGGCGGATTTATCGACACAAAACCCCGACGGCCCGGCAATGGTTACACTGCCCTTGGCCACCGCAATCTTTTCCGGGGCGCGTTGAAACAGCCCGGCCCCGATGGCGCCAACAGCCCCCGCCCCCCCATCACAGGACGGCAGGAACAAAACCATGCTTAGTATCGCAACACTGCGCCACAACATCGTTGGATCAAAGGTCCATATAGATGTGACGTTCAACCTTGGCACCGGGGTGGGTCACAGCGCCTTGTTTGGTTGGGCCGACCAGTTGTGCGTATTTCCACAGGACACCACTGGCATAGATGGTTTCCTTTGGCCCGGCCCAGTTTGCCTTTCGCTGCGCCAGTTCTTCGTCACTTAGCGCGACCGACAGTTCACCCTTGATGGCATCAATGGTGATCATATCCCCGTCTTTCAGCAGGGCAATCGGGCCACCCTGTGCGGCCTCTGGTCCCACATGGCCGACACAGAACCCCCGTGTTGCACCCGAAAAGCGCCCATCGGTGATCAGGGCAACTTTTTTGCCCATGCCCTGCCCGGACAGGGCAGCGGTGGTTGCCAGCATTTCGCGCATCCCCGGCCCACCTGCGGGGCCTTCGTTGCGGATGACCAGAACTTCGCCAATTTCATAGGTGCGGGCCTTGACGGCCTCAAATGCGTCTTCTTCACATTCAAATACCCGCGCCGGGCCGGTAAAGACGATTTCGTCCTCTTCCATGCCAGCGATTTTCACGATCGCGCTTTCGGGTGCCAGATTGCCCTTTAGGCCGACAACACCGCCGGTTTTACTTAGCGGGGCGGAAACCGGGTATATAACTTTGCCGTCAACTTCACGTTCCACCATGTCCAGTTCTTCGCCCATGGTGCGCCCGGTGGCTGTCATGCAATCACCATGGATCAGCCCGGCCTTGTTCAGTTCTTTCAGAACAACAGGCACGCCGCCTGCTTCATAAAGGTCCTTGGCCACATACTGACCACCCGGTTTAAGATCGACGAAATACGGCGTGTCGCGGAAAATATCGCAGACATCATCCAGATCAAAGTCAATTCCGGCCTCATGGGCCATGGCGGGCAGGTGCAGGCCAGCGTTGGTGGATCCACCCGTGCAGGCCACAATGCGTGCTGCATTTTCCAGTGCTTTGCGGGTCACGATATCGCGGGCACGAATGTTTAGTTCCAGCAGGCGCATGACGGCTTCGCCGCTGGCCTCGCCGTATTTATCGCGGGATTCGTATGGGGCAGGCACGCCAGAAGAATTTGGCAGTGCAAGGCCGATGGCCTCGGACACACACGCCATGGTGTTGGCGGTAAACTGTCCACCGCAGGCCCCGGCGGACGGGCAGGCCACCTGTTCCAGCGCGATAAGGTCTGCTTCACTCATAACACCGGCCTGATGTTTGCCGACACCTTCAAACACATCCTGAACGGTCACATCCTTGCCATCCAGACGGCCCGGCAGGATTGATCCGCCATATATAAAGACCGACGGTACGTTCAGACGGATCATCGCCATCATCATCCCCGGCAGGGATTTGTCACAACCGGCAAGCCCGACAAGGGCGTCATAACAGTGGCCGCGCATGGTCAATTCAACTGAATCTGCGATCACTTCACGGCTGGCAAGGGATGATCGCATACCTTCGTGGCCCATCGCGATACCGTCGGTCACGGTGATGGTGGTAAATTCGCGCGGTGTGCCGGCGGCGGCACTGACGCCGACCTTAACAGACTGCGCCTGACGGTTCAGCGCGATATTACAGGGGGCCGCTTCGTTCCAGCAGGTGGCCACACCAACCAGCGGTTGAGCGATTTCTGTTTCTGTCAGACCCATTGCGTACAAATACGAACGATGCGGTGCGCGCTCTGGCCCTTCGGTGACATGGCGGCTTGGCATGTGGGATTTGTCGAGTTTATTCTTTAGCATGGCGGGCCCTTCCCTGTTCAGGTT
>DAOURA010000130.1 GCA_030625325.1 Marinosulfonomonas sp. | reverse complement strand
GGTGTTCTTGAACTGATCCCGGCGGCGCGTGTTGGTTTTGTCGGCCTATACCGGGACGAAGAAACCCTGGAACCGGTTCAGTATTATTACAAGGTTCCGGCCAACCTGGAATCACGGCTGGTGATTGCGGTTGATCCGATGCTTGCCACCGGTAACAGTGCGATTGCGGCCATTGACCTGCTGAAAAAATCGGGTGCGAACAACATTCGTTTCATGTGCCTGCTGGCCGCCCCGGAAGGCATTGCCAAGATGAAAGAGGCGCACCCTGATGTGCCGATTGTAACGGCATCTGTGGATGAAAAACTGAATGAGCTGGGCTATATTGTGCCCGGCCTTGGGGATGCGGGTGACCGCATGTACGGCACTAAATAGGTGAATCTCTTTACCTTTAAGGGTTAATCCTGCAACTTGGGTTCCCTAATCTGACTGGGATATTTGAAATGTTGCTTAAGGTGTTCTTTACTGCGGGGATGGTTGTGCTTGGGGGCGTTTACGCCGCCGGTGCGCAGGATGTGCGCGATGGTGCCGGTTTGGCCGTGGTTGTTCCCGCCGGGTTTAAGGCCGCCTGGGACGATGGTCGGCTGAACACAAAACGCGGCCCGCAAACCGTGACCGGTGACGCCCAGATGGCGCAGTTGTGGAGCAGCAAATTACCCCGGCGGCTGGTGCCTGCTGAACCAGTGGCGACCAAGACCCAAGCGGTATCGGTTAAGGTCACGGCCATTTCGGGGCAGAATTTTATTCAACTGACAACCTATGGTGATTTGAAAAATCAGGCGGCAACCCTGAAATGGCTGCGCTTGGTTGGGCTGAAGGGGGTCGCGCCAACAGCGCAACATTCGGGCAAGGATTTTCAGGTGGTTCTGGTTGGTCCTTTCAGCACGCAGGCGGGGTTGGACCGGGCGATGGCATTGTTAAAGGGCGCGGGTCATGGGGATGCGCTGGCCCTGAATTAGGGCCTTACTGTACCCGCCTATTCGCCGCAAATCCCTTGCAGACTAACCCAATCACTGTCGCTTAAAACTGGTGTTGCTGATTGCTTTGAAATCGGGTCAGCCTCTATCAGTCCAATGGTTGTTTCCCCCGATATATCAAGTGCATAGGCGTAGGGGGTTGTTCTTATCCCCGCCTCTTTGAAACGGCCCAGCAGGATGTCATCGGACAGCTTTTCGGGCCCTGTCGTCAACAAAGTTTCAGCGTAAGATACCAGGGTTTCCTGTGCAATGTCCCCGGTTGTCAGCAGGCGGAATGATGCGGGTAACCCAACTATTTGTAACAAGCGCAACAACGGGTCAAAGTCCTTGGCCCGCAGGTTTTCAGCCAGAATGAACCCGGCGGCCACCTCGGGTTTTTCATAGTCTTCGACCAGTGCGAGGTTTAACAAAACAACATTGCCCGGCAAATGTTGTGCCACCTGTACGCCGCCGGACAACACAACGATTTTTCCCGGTTCCTGCCCGAATAGGCGGCTGTGCAGTTGGCGCAAGGCCCGTTGCCCCAGCACCCCATCACAGGCCTTGCCTGATACACGACGGATATTTGCCAACAGGTTTTCACCAATTTCGGCCCGCTTACTGGGGGGGACCACTGACGCCGTGTAATCAACCATTGCCCCCGGCAGCCAGAACATCAGCAGCGCCGCCACCAGCAACCCACCACCGCCAAACAGCCCAAAGCGCAGCCGCCCCGGACGGGGACGCCGGCGTTTGATGGCCGACCGCACCTTTTCAATGGCGCGGATCATGATTTCGTCGGTCAATTCCAGAATATCGGGTGCATCAGGTCCGGGGCGAAACAGGGCGGGGGTTTCATCCGGGTTCATGCGTTCAACCGCAGGCAGGGACCAGTGAACGATGGCCATGCCGCGGGTGTTGGCAAGGGTCAGTGTCGCATCGCCAAGGGACACGATAACGTCCAGACGCTGTGCGTCCGTGGTGGCCTGCCAAATGCCTTGGCATTCAAGCCTGTCAAAGTCTTTTAATGCTGTCATTGGCCTAATCTGGCCCTGCTCTTATTGTTATTATTATTGCCAGACTACCCGCTGATGGCGTCCGCGACAATATCACAGGTTTTGCGCCAGTTTGCGCAGTTCAAACTTCTGAATTTTGCCGGTGGATGTTTTGGGCAGTTCCAGAAACACCACCTTTTTGGGGGTTTTGAACCCGGCCAGACGTTGGCGCACAAAGGTGATCAATTCGCCTTCACTGGTCATTGCCCTGTCCTTTAACTCAACAAAGGCACAAGGCACTTCGCCCCATTTTTCGTCCGGCTTTGCGACAACGGCACACAACATAACCGCTGGGTGGTGCATCAGCGCGCCTTCCACTTCGACTGAGCTGATATTTTCGCCCCCCGAAATGATGATGTCCTTGGCCCGGTCGGTGATTTGCAAATAGCCATTGGCGTGTTGCACCGCGATATCACCAGAATGGAAATAGCCACCGGCAAAGGCATCACGGGTGGCATCCGGATTTTTCAAATAACCCTTCATCACTGAATTACCCCGGATCATAATTTCACCCTGAACGATGCCATCCATCTGGATTTGTTGGCAATTCTCATCCGTTGCGGTGATGTCTTCCATCATTGGCATGGCGACACCTGTGCGGGCCTTTATGGTGGCGCGTTCGTCTTCGCCCAGTTCATCCCAGTCGGCGTTCCACAGGCATTCGGTGACATGGCCATAGGTTTCGGTCAGGCCGTAGACATGGGTGATGTGAAACCCCAGTGGTTCAATCGCACTAAGGGTTGCGGCTGCTGGGGGGGCACCGGCGGTGAAAACCTCGACCACATGGTTGAAATCGCGCCGTTCGTCAGGCACGGCATTGATGATCGAATTCAAAACAATAGGCGCGCCGCCAAAATGTGTTGCCCGTTCATCCGCCACCGCATCATATATATTTTTTGCCGTAATATCGCGGCAACAGATCACCGTGCCACCCAGAACCGGCATCATCCATACATGGTTCCAGCCGTTACAATGAAACAGCGGCACAATGGTTAAATAGCGCGGGTGCAACGTCATTTTCCACGACACCACTGTGCCCATTGTCATCAGATAGGCGCCCCGGTGGTGGTAAACCACGCCCTTGGGCCGCCCGGTGGTGCCGGACGTGTAATTCAGTGCAAGGCTTTCCCATTCATCCTGTGGCATCAGCCATTCAAACGCGGGGTCACCGCCTGCGATCAGGTCTTCGTATTCGGTGAACTGGCCGGATTTAGAAAAGCCCGCGCCGGGGTCTGCGACCTCTATTATTGCTGGCCCGGTGCCGGGCATTTTGGTTATGGCTTCCTGCGCAAGGGGCAGGAACTGTGTGTCCACCAGAACGAATTTTGCACCCCCGTGGCCGAAAATATAGGCGACGGTGTCACTGTCCAGGCGGGTGTTTATTGCGTTCAAAACCGCGCCGGTTGCGGGCACGCCGAAATGGGCCTCGGCCTGAGCGGGGATGTTGGGCAGGATGGTCGCCACAACGTCGCCCGGTTTAACCCCCAGCCCAACAAGGGCCGACGCCAGTTGTGAAACCCGGGCATGGTATTGGCGGTAATTCACCCGGTGATCATGGTATACGACGGCTTCGTGGTCGGGGAAAATATGGGCGGCCCGTTGCAGGTGTGACAGCGGGGTAAGGGGCACAAAATTTGCCCTGCATTTGTCCAGTCCGGTTTCGTCTGTCAGCCAGCCCATGTCAGCCCCCTGCGTTAAACGGTGTTGGGGTGATATTGCGGCCTTGGGGCAAATTTGAAAAGGGGGCTTTGTGGCCAATGGGAAAAACTTGGGTTAGCGTCCGCCCCATGATCATTTCGCGCGGGCGTCGATATATATTTGTGCATATCCCGAAAACCGGGGGAACGGCGCTGTCATTGGCGCTGGAAGGGCGCGCGATGAAGGATGATATTCTGATCGGTGACACGCCCAAGGCGCTGCGCCGGCGCGCGCGCCAAAAGACGTTGTCCGGGTCTGGGCGGTTATGGAAACATTCCGGCCTGGCCGATATTCACGGTGTGATAAGTAACGCTGAGATGGCGGATTTTTTCGTTCTGACGCTGGTGCGCAACCCGTGGGATCGCATGGTCAGCTATTACCATTGGCTGCGGGCGCAGGGCTTTGACCACCCGGCGGTACAGCTGGCCAAGTCGCTGGGGTTTGGTGAATTTCTGCGCGATGCGGGTCTGCAAAAATCGGTTCAGGGCACGCCCTATACCAGTTATGTCACTGACAGGGGCGGGGTTGAGCACTGTAATCTATTCGCACGGATTGAGAATTTGCAAGAAGATCTGGCACCATTTGAAAACCACCTTGATTTCCCGCTGGGCGAAATTGCGCGGATAAATTCATCACAGCGCGACGCAGATTATCGCCAGTATTACACCGGGGATGATGGCGATATCGTTGCGCGTATTTGCCACGACGATATCGCCAGATTTAAGTATCGTTTTTAGGCGACCTTTTCAGCCCCACCACCAAAACGCCCATAAAAGGTTTCACCCTTTTCGGCAATTTCGCGCAGCAGGTCCGGCGTGCTAAAGCGTGCGCCGTGGGTTGCGGTCAGGGCGTCACAGATTTCGACCGCCTGACCGGCACCCAGAATATCCAGCCAGCTGAACGGCCCACCTGACCACGGCGCAAAGCCCCAGCCCAGAATGGCGCCGACATCGCCTTCGCGGATGTCCATCAAAACGCCTTCGTCCAATGCGTGCACGGCCTCAAGCACTTGGGCGAATAATAGGCGGTGCTGGACCTGTGACAGGTCCGGTTGATCCTTGGCCACGGGGTACTTTTCAGTCAGCCCGTCCCACAGGCCGGTGCGCTTGCCTTTTGCGTCATAGGCGTAAAAACCGCTGGCGGATTTGCGGCCCAGACGACCCGCGTCTTCCATCCAGAACAGCACGTCATCCACCGCGCCGTCAGGATAGGCGTCGCCCATTGCGGCCTTGGTGGCCTTGGCGATTTTTACGCCCAGATCAATTGAAGTTTCATCCACCAGTTGCAGCGGCCCAAGGGGCATGCCCACCAGACGGGCGGCATTTTCAATCAGGGCCGGTTCAACGCCCTCGGCAACCATGCGGATGCCTTCGTTGATATAGGGAATGATACAGCGGTTGGCATAGAAAAACCGCGCGTCATTGACCACGATCGGGGTTTTTCGGATCTGACGAACAAAGTCCAGCGACTTGGCCACGGCCCTGTCACCTGTTTGTTTTCCTTTGATAATTTCAACCAACAACATCTTGTCCACCGGCGAAAAGAAGTGGATGCCGATAAACTGCTCAGCATTATCAGATGCCTTGGCCAGTTCGGTGATTGGCAGGGTCGATGTGTTGGTGGCAAAGATACAATCCTTGCCAACCACGGCCTGCACGCGGGCGGTGACGTCGGCCTTGATGCGCGGGTCTTCGAACACCGCCTCAACGATCAGATCACAGCCCTTTAGCGCGTCGTAATCAGTTGTGGCATTGATCCGGGACAGCACCTGTTCTTTCTTTTCGGGGGTGACTTTTTTGCGGGAAATGCCCTTGTCCAAAATGCCCTCGGCGTAAGATTTACCCTTATCGGCGGCGGCCTGTTTTTGGTCAATCAGGACCACGTCGATCCCGGCAACGGCGGACACATAGGCGATGCCGGCCCCCATCATACCGGCGCCCATAATGCCGACCTTTTTCACCGATTGATCAGGCACAGCGGTGGGGCGAACAGCGCCTTTTTCCAGTGCGCCCTTGTTGATGAACAGGCTGCGGATCATCGCTGCGGAAGACGGGTTCATCAGCACATTGGTAAACCAGCGCGCCTCGATTTTTAGGGCGGTATCAAAGGGCACAAGGGCACCTTCATAGATCGCTGACAGCATTGCCTTGGCGGCCGGGTAAACCCCCATTGTCTGGGCGTTAACCATGGCGCTGGCCCCGACAAATGTCATGAAACCGGCAGGGTGATAGGGGGCACCGCCGGGCATTTTATACCCCTTTGCATCCCACGGTTTCACGATATCGGCGTCACTGGCGTTCAGCACCCATTCACGGGCTTTGGTCAACAGTTCGTCCGCCGGAACAATTTCATCAATGATTCCAGCGGCTTTGGCCGATTTTGGATCAAGCATCTTACCCTGCAACAACAGGGGTGAAGCCGCCATCGCCCCCATCATACGCACCAGACGGGTTGTGCCACCGGCACCGGGAAAAATGCCGACCTTGATTTCCGGCAGTCCGATCTTGGATTTGGGGTTGTCGGCAACAAACCGACGGTGACACGACAGCGGAATTTCAAGGCCAATGCCAAGGGCAGTACCGGGCAGGGCGGCGGCGGTCGGTTTGCCGCCCTTTTTGGTTTTCGGGTCCATTCCGGCAAGTTCGATCTTACGCTCAAAGGCGTGAAATTTCATGATCCCGTCAAACAGCCCGCGGGCCGGGTTGTCGCCTGCGCTGTTTTTCATTTCGGCGATGATGTTCAGGTCCATTCCGCCAGCAAAATCGGATTTTCCGGATGTAATGACGATGCCTTTCACGGCGTCATCGCCGTGGGCGTCGTCAATCAGGGCGTCCAGTTCGCCCACCCCTTCCAGACTAAGAACGTTCATCGATTTTCCGGGAACATCCCA
>DAOURA010000016.1 GCA_030625325.1 Marinosulfonomonas sp. | reverse complement strand
GGTGCCGAAGGTGCCAAGGTCAAAGTTATGGCCATGGTAACTGAGCGGGTCGGCGAAGGCGTTGCCTTTATGCCGTTCCACTTTGGTGGGCACTTTGAAGGTAAGGACCTGAGGGACAAGTACCCTGATGGTGCAGACCCGTATGTTCTGGGTGAAGCCAGTAACACAGCCCAAACCTACGGCTACGACGTCGTAACCCAGATGCAAGAGACCAAAGCGACTCTTTGCAAAATCACAGCAGCATAAAGGAGCAACGAAATGGCTAGAGTAAAATTTCTCTGTGATGCAGAACGTTGCATCGAATGTAATGCCTGTGTAACCGCCTGTAAGAACGAACACGAAGTCCCTTGGGGCATCAACCGGCGCAAAGTTGTCACCATCGGTGACGGCAAGCCCGGCGAACGTTCGGTCTCAATGGCTTGTATGCATTGCTCTGATGCACCTTGTATGGCTGTTTGCCCAACCGACTGTTTTTATCAGACAGCCGACGGCATCGTGCTTCATAACAAGGATCTGTGCATTGGGTGTGGTTACTGTTTCTACGCGTGTCCGTTTGGCGCGCCGCAGTACCCACAGGCAGGCAACTTTGGCAGTCGCGGCAAAATGGACAAGTGCACATTCTGTGCCGGTGGTCCTGAGGAAGACAATTCCGCCGCAGAATTCCAAAAATACGGTCGCAACCGTATTGCGGAAGGCAAGCTGCCAATCTGTGCTGAAATGTGTGCAACCAAGGCCCTGCTGGCAGGTGACGGGAACATCGTTTCCGGCATCTACCGCGAGCGGGTAGTTGCACGCGGCTTTGGGTCCGGTGCCTGGGGCTGGGGTACAGCCTATGGTCAAAAAGGCGGCTGATAACCGGCTGATCTGAAAAACCGGCGGCGCGCGGACATATCTGCGCGCCGCCACTATGCGTCTTGCCACAGGGCGGGCGTTGGCTTTGCATGAAAAAGGTCTATGGCTTTGCAAAACATTTCAATTCATTCCCGATCCCCC
The DNA here is from genome assembly GCA_030625325.1 of Marinosulfonomonas sp. Lineage (GTDB taxonomy): Bacteria > Pseudomonadota > Alphaproteobacteria > Rhodobacterales > Rhodobacteraceae > NVTR01. The sequence goes on along the minus strand of DAOURA010000016.1, from coordinate 23,082 downwards.
CTGATGTCAAAATTTGCACAGGGCGCTATCGCTTTGTTGCTGCTGCTGGTCATCGCGTTGTTTGCCACCCAGACAAACGCACAAAATGTCCGCCCGCCGGGGGATGCGGTTAATCTTGAATCCACTGGCCAGCCCGGCCCGTCAAATGCGCTTGGCGACAGGTCTGACAGTGAAATCTGGGACGCCTTTCGTGGCGGTGACCCCAATGATCTGTTGGCGCCGCGCCCCGATGGCGTTGTCCTAAGCACAACCGGCCAGCACTGGCGTGAATTTCGCGAAAACTATATCAACAAATACGCCCTGTGGCTTCCGGCGGGTGTTATTGTGATTTTGACCCTGTTTCACCTGATCAGCGGCAAGATGAAAATCAGCGCCGGGCGATCTGGCAACATGATCCCGCGCTTTACCCTGAATGCGCGTGTGTCCCACTGGTTTATGGCCAGCATTTTTATCCTGCTCGGGCTAAGTGGTATTACGATCATGATCGCGCGCCCCATTCTGGTGCCTTTGCTTGGCTCTAAGGTGACGTCCGTTTTGACCAGTGCCGCACTACAGGGGCATAACCTGTTTGGGCCACTGTTTGTTGTTGCCCTATTGTGGATGTTCATCAAATTTGTACGCGGCAATTTCTTTCAGATTGTTGATTTCAAGTGGATCTTCAAACTGGGCGGATTTTTCGGCGGCCACGTCAGTTCGCGCCAATTCAATTTTGGCGAAAAGTCCTGGTTCTGGATGGTGATCCTGGTCGGCATCGTGATGAGTGCGACAGGCCTTGCCCTTGAATTTCCATGGATCATGGAAGACATTCGCCTGCTGCAATTGTCCACAATCCTGCATGGGATCGGTGCGATTGCTTTGATCTCAGTGGCGATTGGCCACATTTACATCGGTACCATTGGCATGGAAGGTTCGATTGATTCCATGCTGAAGGGCGAAGTTGACGAAAACTGGGCCAAAGAACACCACGATCTGTGGTATGAGGAGGTCACCGGTAAGTCCGCCAAAGACTAGGAAAGGAACAATATGGGCTTTCTTGATTTTGTTGAGGGGCCGCTGTTTGTGATAGCGGCAATCACGTTTGTTCTGGGTGCGCTTTGGCGGGTGATCGGGATTATCCGCATTGGGCGAAAGAAAGATATTTCCCCACCCAAAGGGTCTGCCGCGGCTGGATTTATAAAGGGTAATCTGCGCCACTTTTTCCCGCGCGGGATATTCGCGCGCCGGACATGGCTGCACATCATTGGTGGCTATGGCTTTCACATCGGGCTGTTCGTTCTGGTGTTTTTTGCCGCCCCCCACATCGCGTTTCTGGATGATCGGATTTTGGGCTTTGGCTGGCAGGGCATGCCGCGCTGGGCGTTTGTTCTGGTTGCAGACGTTGCGTTCGCCGGGCTGATCGTTCTTTGGGTGCGGCGCATTTCTGATCCGGTGATGCGGCTGATATCAGACTGGGAAGACCATTTCGGCAGTTGGCTGACGTTCCTCGTGATGCTGACCGGGTGTCTGGCAATGCAGCAATCGCACGATGTGCTGCGCGCGGTGCATATGCTGGTGATCGATGTCTGGCTGATCTATTTCCCATTTTCGCGCCTGATGCATGCGTTTACCTTTGTTTTGTCGCGCGGCAACACCGGGGCGACCTATGGGCGTAAGGGGATGAACCTATGAGTGATCAGTCAAAAGCCGAGATCGCCGTTGCCAAGTTTCTGGAACACACCGACGCCGAGGCCGCATCCTTTTTTGAGGCCTGTGTTCACTGTGGGGAATGTGCGCAGGCCTGCCATTTTTTCCTGAACACAGGGGACCCAAAATACACCCCGACCTATAAACTGCGCCCGATGGAGCGCGCCTATAAACGTGACAAAGCGCCGTTTGCGTCGCTGAAAAAGAACCTTGGACTGGCCCCGTCCAAGGTGACCGAAGAAGAACTGCTGGAATGGGAACCACTGGTCTATGACGCCTGCAATATGTGCGGGCGTTGTACGCTGGTTTGTCCGATGGGCATCGATATTGCCGGCACCATCCGCAAAATGCGCGAAGGCTATTCCGCCGCTGGCATGGTGCCCGAGGGCCTGAAATCTGCGGCTGAATACGTCAAGAAAACCACCAGCCCGATGGGGGTCACAATAAAGGCCCTGAAGGCCCAGATCGCCCGTCAGGAAAAAATTACCGGCATCCCGATTGAGGTGGATAAAAAGGGTGCCGATTACATGGCGATCTTTTCGTCGATGGAAATCATGGGCTATCCAGAGGTACTGGGCGCCTATGCCAAACTGTTCAAAAAGGCAGGCCTTAGCTGGACCATTTCATCCACCGCCTATGAGGCGACGAACGTCGGGGTGCAAATTGGGTCTGGCGCGCTGGCAAAGGAAATTCTGGAACGTGTGGTAAACGCCGCCGAGGCGCTTGAGGTCAAGCACGTGATCAGCCCGGAATGCGGGCATGCTTATGGTGCAATCCGCTGGGCGGGGCCAAACATGATGGGCCGACAGTTCAAATTTGAAGTGGTCCATATTATTGAAGTGTTGGACCGTTTGCGCCGGGAAGGGCGCATTCCGGCAGGCACAAAAGACGACCGCCGCATGACCCTGCATGACCCGTGCCAGATAATCCGGCGTGGCGGGTTGCTGAAAGAACCCCGCTCACTGATGGATGATGCCTGTAGTGATTTCGTTGAAATGAAGGGCGCAGGTGTCACCAATTTCTGTTGTGGTGGCGGCGGCGGCGTGTCTGCCAACCCACGTGCCGAGGACCTGAAACTGGCGGCCTTTAACAGCAAGGCAGAACAATTGCGCGGGATTGACGGGTTACAGGCGGTCGTGGTTCCCTGCGGTAATTGCCGGGCCGTTTTCGAAGACGGCCTAGATGATCAGGAACTGGAACTTGAAGTTCTGGGGCTTAGTGAACTGGTTGCCGATACGCTTGAAAATTCGTAAACCCGACTGATCTTGAACTTTGCGTGATAAGGGCGCACCATGTGTTCCGGTCGGCAATTATTACCGTCCGAAAATATCACCGAACTTAGGGATGATGGGCGGGAACCAATGAATACCCATGACAGATCAGAACGCCCAGGCACCCCCGGAAATGCCGACGACTTTGGCGCGCAGATGGCGCTTGCGTCAATTCTGGTGGTTGATGACGAACCGGGAATGCGCAACTTTCTGGTTAAGATCCTGCAACCACGATGCAAGCGGGTTGAACAGGCGGCAGATGTTGAACAGGCGTCACGTCTGCTGGATACCAACCATTTTGACATTGTGATCCTTGACAACATCATGCCCGGCAAAACCGGTCTTGAATGGCTAAAGGAACAGCGCGGGATCGGGTTCTTTGCCGATGCAATCCTGATTACGGCGTTTGCGGATCTTGAAACAGCCATTCAGGCGCTGCGGGCGGGGGCGGTTGATTTTGTGCTGAAACCGTTTCGTTCAAACCAGATTTTAAACGCCGTTGCCCGCTGTATTGACCGGTTACAGTTGCAACGTGAAAACTTTCTGCTGAAATATGAATTATCGGCGGATGCCACCGCAGGGCGGGCGCGTTTGTTGGGCAATTCACGGGAAATTGCCAATGTGCGTTCAACATTGGAACGGGCGGCCCCCCTTCCCACGTCGGTCCTTTTTACCGGTGACAGTGGCACCGGCAAAGAAATTGCCGCCCGCGCGTTGCACGCCATGTCGGACCGGGCGGACAAGCCGTTTGTTCCGGTGAACTGTGCGGCCGTTTCCCCGGATGTGATTGCCAGTGAATTGTTCGGCCACGTCAAAGGCGACACGGCCCAACCCGAGGGGCGCAAGGATGGCCTGTTATTATACGCAAGCGGTGGCACCCTGTTTTTTGATGAAATCGCAGAAATGCCGTTGCCGATACAGGCAACACTTTTGCGGGTGATCGAAGAAATGCGCATTCGCCCGTCAGGGTCCGAACGCGAAGTGCAACTGAACCTGCGGTTTATTTTTGCAACCAACGCCGACCTGCCACTGGCCGTGGAGCAGGGCAGGTTTCGTGAAGACCTGTACCACCGGATTAACGTTTTGAATATCCAGATGCCCACCTTGCGCGAACGGATCAGCGATATTCAGGAACTAAGTGCGATGTTCATGAAGCAAATTTCCCATGAACTGCGCGTGCCGCCGTTGCCGCTGGACGAAGATGTGTTGTTGAACCTGTCGTGTTATGACTGGCCCGGCAACGTGCGAGAATTGCGCAATTTGATTGAACGTTCACTTATCCTTGGGGAATTTCCACCGGAATTTGCAGGTTCGGGTGATGAACAGTCCGAACAGGCAACCGATTCCCTGCAGGCGGTTGAACGGCGTCATATTCTGACGGTGCTTGATGCATCCGACGGCAACCGCGCCGAGGCCGCGCGCCGTCTTGGTGTGTCACGCAAAACCATCGATCGAAAATGCGCCATGTGGAATGTCTGAGAACCCGAAACCTTTGCCGGTAAGTGCCGGCATCGGGTGGTTTCGATCCGTCAGAACCCGCCTTTTTGCCATCGCCCTTTTGCCAATGCTGGTGGTTATGCCGCTGTTTTTGGGGGTGGTGGTTGTTAACTGGTCGGCGCGTTTTGACAAGCTGTTGATCGCCAAGGTAAACGGTGAACTGACCATCGCCCACCAATACCTGTCGCGCATTCTTGAAAGCAGCAGTGATCAGGTGCACGCACTGGGGGATTCGGCAGAATTTGAAAAAACCATTTCTTCGGGGACTGACGCAGATATTCCGGCATTTCTGAACCGTCAACGGGCCGATCACGGGCTGGATTTCCTTTACTACGCAGGGCGGGACGGCAGGGTTTTTTCGTCGCCCCCTATGGCACCTGAAAATGATTTTCTGAAATGGCCGGTCGTGCAGGCGGCGTTGGCTGGGGGAAGTTCAGCCGAAATTGATATTTTCACGGCGCAGGATCTGGCGGCTTTTTCCGATGCGTTAGCCGAACAGGCGCGCATTGATCTGGTGCCCACTGAGGCGGCCGTGCCAACCGATCGGCTGGCGGAAACCCGTGGTATGGTGGTACATACCGCGTCCCCCATAACCGTTGAAAACCGACAGGGCGCGTTGGTGGGGGGGCTGCTGCTAAACCGGAACCTTCAGTTTATTGATACGATCAATGATCTGGTTTACCCCGCCGCCAGCCTGACAGAGGGCAGTCGCGGTACCGCTACCCTGTTTCTGGAAGACGTGCGTATCAGTACAAATGTGCGCCTGTTTGAAAATGTGCGCGCGCTGGGAACACGGGTTTCGGCGATTGTGCGCGCCAGTGTTCTGGGGCAGGGCAATGTCTGGCTGGACCGGGCCTTTGTGGTGAACGATTGGTATATTTCTGCCTATGAGCCTGTCACCGACAGCTTTGGAAATAGGGTTGGCATGCTGTACGTGGGCTTTCTTGATACCCCGTTTCGGGCGGCAAAAATGCGTACGTTCATGATGATTATTGGTGGGTTTTTCCTGATTGTGTTGCTTTCAGTGCCTATATTTTTGCGCTGGGCACGCAGCATTATCAACCCGCTGGAACGTATGGTCGCGACCATTTCCAAGGTTGAAGGCGGGGATATGGGCGCGCGCTCTGGGGTGACGGGGGGGCAGGATGAAATTGGTCAGGTCGCCAGCCACCTTGATGGGCTGCTTGGGCAATTGCAGGAACGGGACAGAAAACTGCGTGACTGGGCCGAAGAACTGAACGAACGGGTGGCCGAACGCACCCGTGATCTGCAAGAGGCCAATCAAAGGCTGGAAGCCACCACCAAGCAGCTGGTGGTGTCCGAAAAACTGGCGGCAATCGGTGAAATCACCGCCGGTATTGCCCATGAGATCAACAACCCAATTGCGGTCATTCAGGGAAATCTGGATGTTATTCAACAGGAAATTGGCCCGGATGTTGAAAAGCTGACGACTGAATTCAACCTGATCTATGAACAGGTTCACAGCGTCAACATTCTGGTTAACAAGCTGTTGCAATTTGCCCGCCCCGAAGAATACGCAGGCTTTGTTGATCACCATATTCCCAATGAGGTGGTGAACGACTGTATCCCGCTGGTTCAGCATTTGCTGAATAAGGTGGACATCAAACTGTCCCTTGAACTGAACGCCGATCGGGCGGTTGCGATGAACCGCACGGAATTACAGCAGGTCTTGATCAACCTGATCGTAAACGCAATCCACGCCATGCCGGATGGTGGCAACCTGAAACTGTGCACCAATAATCAGGACCAGGGCGGTGTGGCGGGTGTTCTGATTGAGGTGACAGATACCGGGTCAGGTATGACGCCAGAGGTTCTGGAATGCGTGTTTGACCCGTTTTATACCACCAAGCAAAGCGAAGGCACCGGGCTTGGCCTGTCCATCAGCCAAAAGCTGGTGTCACGCAGCGGCGGCAGCATCCGCGCCACCAGCGGTGTCGGGCTTGGCACCACATTTCTGGTCTGGGTGCCCGGCACAGAAGATGCATAAGCGGGCGTTATCCGCCCTTGTATGACTGATAGGCCGCAAGCAACAAATCGGAATCGTCCTTTTGGGGTGACCAGCCAAGGCCCTGTTTGGCGGCCGAAATATCCAGCGAAACCTCTTGATCAGCGATCTCAAATTGCTCGGGGTCCATTGGGGAAATTTTTAATAGGTTTAAAAAGCGCAAAACCGCTTTGACCAGTGGGGCGGGGGTGCGGATCAGGCGGGACTTGCTACCGGATTGGGCGATGAAATTACGCATCAAATCATAAACAATCGGAGAGTTTTCAGAGCCGAGGTTATAAGTCCCGGTAGGGCAACCCTGATCGGCGGCCATGATGGTTGCGCGCGCGCAATCAGAAACGGCCACGAATTGAAACCGGGTGGTTCCCGGCCCGATAAGGGGAACCGGCCAGCCGCGATCAATCAGCTTGAACAGAACTTCAAAAATACCCAGCCGCCCCGGCCCAAGGATTAGTCGCGGGCGAAATGTTGTACAGGTTATGTCCCCGGCCTTTAGGGCAACCGCAATGATATCTTCTGCGGCCACCTTGGAACGTCCATAGGGCCCATAGGGGTGGCGCGGGTGATCTTCCGGGCGTGGGATGGTCAGGGCCGGGCCATAAACCATGTCGGTGCTCCAAAACACCAGATTGTGGTTGGCCTGTTGCTTCATCCACGCCAGAATTTTGCGGGTGCCGTCAACGGCACAAATTCGAAAAAATGCGTCGCGCTTGAAACGTGGGGCGTTGGGGATGATCAGCTTGGTTGCCAAATGGTGAATGACATCATCCGGCGCCAATGAAATGCCGTCCAAGGCGCCGGGCTTTGAAATATCGGCCGTTACATAGGACACACGATCCATCGGTTCGGGCGGAAATCTGGCGAAGGATTCTGCCATATCGACGACAGTGATATCGCAGTCACCGCGGGCCACCAGCTGGCGTTTGGTTTCTTGGCCAAGAAAGCCATTCCCGCCGATCAGGACATGTTTCATTCAGGTTCTCCGAAAATGTTTGGTGGCGGGTTTAGCTGCGGGCAAGGATAACCGTGCCCAAAATAATGGTCGCGATACCGGCAACCCGGGTCAGGTTCACATCCTCACCCAGGAAAAAATACCCCCACGCGGCAACAATGACATAGGCGATGGACAGGAACGGAAAAGCAAAGCTGACGTCAAACCGTGACAGGGACATCAGGTGGGTTCCCATGCTAATCGTCATAACGATCAACCCCAGCACAATAAGCGGGTTTAGTGCCGCCCCCAGCAACAGGTTTACGATCCGGGAAGTCGAAAATTCGGCTTGTCCAACCTGATTAATCCCGGCCTTCATTAACAACTGCGAAGCGGCGTTCATGATCACGGTGACGATGATGAAGATAAAGTATTTTGACATTGGTTTTCCTGCGCGCTGACGCGCTATTTTATTCTGAAGTCTTTTACGACGGTGTGGTCCATCAAGTATTGGATGGCGGGGATTTCAACGAAGAACAGGACGGTAACCAGAATTGCCAGAAACACCGCGTAGGCAAAGAATTTTGGCTCAAGGTACAGTTTTTCGGGGTTCATTGCTGTGGATGCCGGGGCCAGTGCGATGCGCTGATACCAGGCAAACAGCAGGGCAAAAAATGGAAAGGTGATGATGAATTCAATCTTGTACTTGATCAGGAAAATCCCAAGGAAAAACACCGATGTCAGGGCGTAATAAAACGCGGATACAAATAGCGACGTTTCATCATAGACCTTGAATGATTTTCGATACATTCCGGCCCGTTCCGCATCGTTGATCATGCGATATTCCGCATAGCGTTTTATCGCCATCAGATAGGCCCCCCCCATCCAATAACTGATCAGCATACTGGAAGGTGGCAGCACGATTGAACTGATCGCGGCCCAGCCCAACACCAGACGTATCGGGTTGTTGATCGATTCGGACAGCACATCAATATAGGCGCGATCCTTGGTTCGGATCGGTTCAACATTATAAAGAATACCCATAATCAGCAGAAAGATACTGGCATATCCAAAGACCGGGTTCAGGAAGGACGCCAGCCAAAGGCCGCTGATCACCAGCAGGAAATACTGAACTAAAACAAGTGACAGTTTAATCCGCCCCTGCGCCGTTGGGCGGCTTGACTTGGTGGGGTGATGGCGGTCAGTTTTTCCGTCCAGGTATTCGTTTATCGTGTAATTTGCCGACGCAACCAGACAGGTTGATGCGATGCCAATCCCAAGACCTGGCAGGCTGTTCAGCCCGGTTTCGCGATCGATAAAGAACGCGAGCCCGGCCCCCGGCAACATGAAGATATTCTTCAGCCAGTGATCAGGGCGCGCAATTGCGACGTAATCCAAAATGGAAGGTTTATTTTGCGAAGAAGCCGTTGGTTTCATCAAAATGCCCTTTAGATACGAACAATCTATACTATTAAACACACTCAATAGGGGTTCTGATAGTTGTTTGAGTTTTGCGAGTCGAGCATTGGGCGGTATTGAAAGCACGATTTTCCCTGATCATAATCAATAATACGCTAACTGGTGAATTGTCGCCGTTGGCGGGGGGGGGTGCTGTTTCTCTTATCGGTGCAACGTTGGTTTTGCTAAGGAATGGGAAAGAACGTGTATTTCAGGTATTCAAATGGTTGTTGGTTTTGGTATTAATTTTTTTGCCGGGTTGCCCGGATTGGCGCTGAGGGGGGGGCTGAATTTGACTAAGATCACTTTTACCCGCTGGGCAGGTTTATTTTTTGTGACCCTGATCGTTGCCGGATCAATAGCCGGGATCATGGTTCCCCGTGGGATAGGCTTGGATTTTGCGAATTTTTATGACGCGGGGCAAAAGGCGCTCTCGGGTCAGATTGGCGACCTATACGACCCGTTCGCCCTGATCGACGGGCAGGAACCGCTGGGTCACATGGCGTTTTTCAGCCTGCCTGTGACCAGCTATTTTTATGCCCCTTTCGCTGGTTTTTCGCCCTATACATCACTGATCCTATTTAAGATTATTAGTACGTTATGCATTTGGTCTGCCTTAATTGTGCTTTACCTTCATTTGCGAAAGTTCAGTGAACCGGGCACGGCTGAGCGCACCATATTCTTTGCGGGCTTTGCCCTGGCCGCACTGATGTTTCAGCCCTTTTGGACGATTTATCAGGTTGGCGGGCAAACAACGCCACTGGTCATGCTGTTGCTGATCGTGGGTTTATTAAAGTTTTCCAATCGCGCCTTTTGGTGGGCGGCGGCCTGCTATGTTCTGGTTATCCTGATCAAACCGGTGTTTGCGCCGGGGTTGGCGTTTCTTTTTCTTTTTTCCGACAACCGTTTTCGCGTGGCCTCGGTGGTTCTTTCCGCCCTTGCGGCGCTGGGGTCATTTGCGTTGCTTGGCTGGGATGTTCATATGACCCTGTTGCAACAACTTGCCCATGAAAGCGGGCAACTGGCGACGCCCTATTATAACAGCAATATGTTTGGCTGGGTTGAACCGGCATTCCTGAACCTGACGGATTACGAAAACCTTTCCGCGTTGCCGGGGGGGCTGAAACTGTTAACAACCGGGCTTCGGCTGGCCGTGATCGGGGGGCTGGTGTGGATGCTCTTGCGATTAAACCGGACCAGCGTTGCGCCTGTGGCCAAGGCGCATTTTGCCTTTGTCCTAAGCATAATGATCCCGCTGATATTGTCGCCTGTGGTGTGGGCGCACTATCTTGCTATCTTTTTCGTACCACTGGCCCATATGCTGGCCTTTCGCCGTGAATTCCCGTCACTGATGCTGATCACTATTTCAGGGGCCCTTTTGTTTTCGGTTTTCCAGAACCTGCTGGTGGTCAATAAGATCATCAACAAAATCGACCTGGATAGCTGGGCTGAGGTTTTCTTGCTAACCGCTGCCAAAAGCGTAACGATGCTGTTAATTGTGGCGGCGATGTTGATCTGGTCACGCAGTTACCTGAAAACCTACCAAAATCCGGCTTGGGGACGTAAAGATGTCAGCTAAAGACAAAATGGGTTGGGCTTTGTTCCCGGCGTTCCAATTGGCAACGGTCGTAGGGAAAAAGGCAAAATCATGAAGTTACTTTCCGCAAAAACAGTGTTTTTTCTAAGTGCCACATTCCTGATATTTGGTCTGGTATTTGCCCTTGGGATGCTGTCCGTGCGCAAGGACTGGTTGCCGTGGAAAAAGGCATCTGAAATTCGCCTGCTCACCAAATCACTGCGGGAGACCGGGACGATCCTGCCAAATGGGTCCTATTTTCGCCGTGGGGCCGATGGGTTGGGCCAGCAGTATACGGTTCATGATCAGGATGCTGTTGCCCCCGGATATGTGGCCGTGACGCGGTTAAATGCCAAGGCCGGGCGCTATGAAATCAGCCTGCTGGATACCAGTGGGGCCATCGTTCATTCCCGGCCGGTAAATTACAGACGTTTGGTTGAGGGCGGTGATCCGCTGGAGTTCACCCACGCGGCAAAAATTTTGCCTGATGGGACGGCGCTGGTTAACTTTGATGATGGCAGGGCGCTTGCACGTCTGGACAGTTGCGGTGAACCAATCTGGCTGCGCGATGATCAGACCTATCACCATGTGATAGAGGCCGACACCCAGGGCTTCTGGACATGGCGCGCCCTTGCCAACAACCGTGGCCACGACCAGAAATTATTTCGATTTGACGCCGAAACCGGGGAAGATCTGGAAACCATTGATCTGATCGACGTGATCAATTCCGCCCCTGAAAACGCCCTTATCACCAGTATCCCAAAAGGGTTCGGGTTTGTCAGGGAATTTTGGCACTGGGGCATGGATGACATTTTCCACCCGAACGATATTGAACCACTGTCCGCCGAAATGGCCGGTGCTTTTCCCCAGTTCAGCGCTGGTGATTTGCTGATCAGCCTGCGCAATATTGATCTGGTGGCGGTTCTTGATCGTGACACCCACGAAATGCTGTGGTCGATGCGCGGACCCTGGCGCCAACAGCACGACCCCGACTGGCAGGCCGATGGTACGATCACGGTTTTTAACAACAACACAAAGCGCGGGCGTTCAAATATTGTGCGCGTTGACCCAAAAACCAACGACACCAGAATTGTGTTTCAGGACCCGGACGCGCCGGTTTTCTATTCTGCAATCATGGGTCAGCACCAGCGCTTGGAAAATGGCAATTGGTTTATCCTGTCTGCCACCGAAGGCCGGGCGATTGAGGTCACAGAAACCGGCAGGCCCGTGCGTGAATTCAACAATATCGTGAATGACAAATTCAACGCGATCATCACCTTTGGTGAGCACCTGCCCGCCAATTACTTTGCCACCGTCCCAAGTTGTGTAGAGAAATGATTTTGAAAACCGATACATCGCAAAAGGTCAAACCATGTTGAATTCTGTCAGGGCTTCCGTTTTATCAGGGGTATTCCTGCTGGTGCTTTTGGTTTTTTCCCTTGGCATGTATTCAGTTTATTACAATTGGACGCCTTGGCAGAAAGCCGAGGAAATCCGTGATATTGTGAAATCATTGGTAAAAACCGGAAAGATATTGCCGGATCGTTCTTTTTACCCGCGCAACCAAAACATGCCTGATCAACGCTATACCATCCACAACAAAGCTGCGATTGCCCCGGGTTTTCTGGTGCTTAGCCGGATGGACGCTGAAACCAGCCGCTTTGTTGTTGATCTGATCGCCCCTGACGGCGCGGTGGTTCATACTTGGCCAGTTGATTATTCAGGTTTAGTTAAAGGTGGTTCGCCCCAGACAATTTTGCACGGGGTAAAGGTGTTGCCTGACGGTTCCGCGATCGTGGAATTTGACAGTGGCACGGCGCTGGCCCGGATTGACGCCTGTGGCACCCCGCAGTGGCTAAATCAGGACGGTGTTTTTCACCATGTGGTGCAGGCCGGGGATGATGGCTTCTGGACGTGGCGCGCACAGGCACATGCCAACGGCGATGATCAGAAAATCGTTCGCTTTGACGGGGACAGCGGTGAAATTACGCAAACCATTGATCTGATTGATGTGGCAAGTTCAAATCTGTCAAACGGTCTGGTTACCGGTATTCCACAGGGCTTTGTCTTTCACCGGGAATTCTGGAACTGGGGCATGGAAGATGTGTTCCACCCAAACGATGTTGAGCCCCTGTCAGGCGAAATGGCGGATGCATTTGCACAATTCAGGGCCGGTGATTTGCTGATCAGTTTGCGCAGTTCCAATCTGGTGGCGGTTCTTGACCGTGACACCCATGACATTATCTGGTCGATGAACGGCCCCTGGCGTCAGCAACATGACCCCGACTGGCAACCTGATGGAACAATCACCGTTTTTGACAATAACCTGCTGCGCGGCCGGTCACAAATTGTGCAGGTGGATCCTGTCACCAAGGCATCAAAGGTCCTGTTTGGCGGTGACGGTCCGGGGTATTACACCAGTGTAATGGGCCAGCACCAACGTTTGCCAAACGGCAACTGGCTGATCCTGTCGGCCACCGAAGGGCGGGTTATCGAGGTTTCCCAAACCGGTGAACCGGTGCGCGAATATTCCAACGTTATCAATGCCGGGTACAATGCCATCGTTCCCTTTGCCGAACACCTGCCCGAAAATTATTTTGAAACTTTCCCCAGTTGTTCAAAATGAAGCATCGCCGTATTCTGATACCCGAAACAAATTCAAAACCATAACCGGGCCATTAAAATGTCCCTATTTAGGTAATAACCTTTTTCGAACTTTCAAAGGAGAAATCCATGCGTTTCAAAATTCCTGCTTCGGCCCTGCTTATCTTTGCAATGTGCTACCCCCTTGCGGCGCAGGCCTATATTGGCCCCGGCGCCGGGCTGTCGGCTATTGGCACTTTGGTTGGTGTTGTTGGCGCGGTGTTGCTCGCGATTGTTGGGTTTGTTTGGTACCCGGTGAAACGGATGCTTAAGGGGCGCAAGAAAGCCAAGGCAACCGCGTCTGAAGACGACGTAAAATAACCAGCAGCCATGATCTGGGTTCTTGTCTCATTGTTGACGGTGGTTCTTGTTGAACTGTTCCTGCGCCTGCCGCTGATTGATGCCGCACGCGGTATTGCACGGACGGCCCGGCGCGCCGGGCGCACGTTGGGCCGGCGTAATGCGTCCGATCACTGGAAGGAAAAGGCCAGCCAAGCCTATGCCATTCGCATGATGCGGGGCACCGGGGTTTTGGCCTTTGGCCTTGGGGTGATTGCGGTTGTTGGGGCATTGCTAAGCATGGCTGGCGAACAAATTGCACCGGGAACAACGGCTGCTTTGCTAAGTTGGCCTGGGTTGCTGATTTCGCTGGTTGTGGCAACCGTTTATGTCGTCGTCAGGCAACGCTTTGTCCGCCGCTAGTTATTCAAAACTGGACCGGGCGCTGCACCGGCTTGCGCTTGGCCCTCGCTCGGTTGCTGAGATGAGCTTTGACATGGAAAAGGCCACCCAACGTCCCGATGGTGCGGCCGTCAGGGATGGCCAGCACGTCTTTATTGCCGGGCTGGCACGTGCAGGTACCACCCTGTTAATGCGCCGCTTTTATGACACCGGGCAGTTTGGTGCGCTGACCTACCGCGACATGCCATTTGTGCTGGCGCCGGGGCTGTGGTCAAAACTGTCGCGTCGTAACCGCAAAGACATTGCCCGTACCGAACGCGCCCATGGGGACGGTTTGATGGTGGATGTGGACAGCCCCGAAAGCCTGGACGAAGTGTTTTGGCGGGTGTTCAGTGGGGGTGATTATTTGCAGGACAACGCCCTTGTTCCCCACGAACCGGATGATGAAACGCTTGCCGATTTTCGCACCTACATCGCGGCGATCCTGCAAAGCCGGCAGGGCCAGCCCGACCGCTATTTATCAAAGACCAACAATTCGATTTTGCGGTTATCAGGGATCTGCGCAGCATTCCCGCAGGCCCTTATACTGGTGCCATTTCGCGCACCGCTTCAACATGCCAAATCCCTGATGCGTCAGCATGAACTTTTCACCAAAGAACAGGGCGAAGACAAATTTGTTCTGCAATACATGAACTGGCTGGGTCACCATGAATTTGGCTTGGGTCAGCGCCCTTTTGTGTTTGGTGGTCAACGCCCGTCGGGTGACCCAAAATCACTGGCCTATTGGCTGGAAATCTGGTGCGGGGTCTATGGGGCCTTATTGGCGCACCATCAGGGTGAGGTCACATTTGTCAGCTATGACCAGCTATGCACCGACCCGTCCGTTTGGGAAAACCTGGCCGCGCGTGCGAACCTGCCGGTCGAAAATACCGGTGCAGATAAATTGCGCCATGTGGCCAGAGACGTAAACGACGAAGTGCCCGCCGATCTGGTGGCGCGCGCTGAGGTGCTTCACAAAGAACTGCTGGCACAATCGCACAACTGACCTGACCCTAAATCGACGTTTCCATCTTATAACCGGGGCCATAATACAGGCGGGCGCGGGTGATGCTTTGTTCCCCGTTCCATGTGCCACGCTCAAGGCAAAATAACGCGCTGCCAACCGGGCAGGTCAGGTGTTTGGCAAGGGCTTCATCTGCGATAATTGCGCTAAAGCTAAGTGTTCCCCTTGAAAATGGTGCGTTCTGAACCAGCCATTCGTTGGCGGACATTTTCGCCAGATCGGCGGTTTGGATGGTGGGGACCGACAGGATATTTACCCAACGTTCTTCAAATACAAACGGCTTCCCCCCTGCCAGATGTAGTGCTTTGACGGAATAGGCCTTCGTGCCTGCGGGGGTTTGCAGAGCATCGCAAATTGCCGGTGGAGCAGGCAGTTTTTGCGCATTGATCAGTTGATAGCCATAGCCAGCGCCGCTTTGCTCAATTTCTTCGCGGATGATCGGAATGGACAAGACCACCTTGCGCACCGGGTTCAGGGCGACGCGCGTGCCGGCCTTGCGGCGACGTTCCAGAACCCCCTTATCGGCCAGCGCCTGTAAGGCCCGGTTGACCGTGGTGCGCGCGCAGCCGAACTCAACCGCCAGATCAATCTCATTTGGCAGCATTTCACCGGGGGGCCAGATGCGGGTGTTAATGCGCCGGGTGACTTCTGCCTGAATGGCCTGCCATGACTTGGCCGGGGTCTTGGTCATTGGATATTATTCCTTGACATGGATTATTATGTGCAGACATAAAGTCGACAGAAACATTTCTACTCAGGATTAAGTAAAATGGCCAGCAGTCTTTTGACAGGTATTGATATTGCTACGATGGCGGAAGGTGGCGCGCCCTATGGGATGATCCGGGATGGGGCGATCCTGCTGGATGGCGCAACCATGCGGTGGGTGGGTGACAGGGCCGATGCCCCGGCGGGTGATCAGGTGGAAGATCTGGGCGGGCGGCTGGTGACGCCTGCGCCAATTGATTGCCACACCCATCTGGTTTTTGGTGGTGACAGGGCCGTTGAATTTGAAATGCGCCTGAAGGGTGCCAGTTATCAAGAAATCGCGCGCGCGGGTGGTGGAATTTTATCAACGGTTCTGGCCACCCGCGCGGCGGGGTTTGCACGGCTGGTTGATGATGCACTTGCGCGGGTCGATACCCTGCTGGGCGAAGGGGTCGCCACCATAGAAATTAAATCAGGCTATGGGCTGGATCAGGAAACTGAACTGCAAATGCTGCGCGTTGCCCGCCATATTGGTACGGTGCGCCCGGTGCATATTATCACCAGCTTTCTGGGGGCCCATTCGGTTCCCGCAGATTTTAACGGCAGTGGTGATGATTATATCGACAACGTTTGCATCCCAACCCTGCGCGCCGCCCACGCCGAGGGGCTGGTGGACGCGGTAGACGGGTTTTGTGAAGGTATTGCTTTTAGCACCGATCAGATTGCGCGGGTTTTTGAGGTGGCAAAATCCCTTGGCCTGCCGGTGAAACTACATGCTGAACAACTGTCAAACATTGGCGGCACCCAGTTGGCGGCGCGGTTTGGTGCCCTGTCAGTGGACCATATTGAATACGCTAACCGGGCGGACATATCTGCGATGGCAGATGCCGGTAGCGTTGGCGTTTTGTTGCCCGGTGCGTTCTATACCCTGCGCGAAACACAGGCGCCGCCGGTACAGGACATGCGTGATCTTGGGGTGGCGATGGCGCTGGCCAGTGACTGCAATCCCGGTTCATCACCCCTTGGTTCGATCCTTTTGACCATGAATATGGGCTGCACCCTGTTTGGCCTGACCCCGGAAGAGGCCCTGTCAGGTGTGACCCGCAACGCGGCCCGTGCGCTGGGTTTGACAGATACCGGTGTTATTGCACCGGGCAAGGTGGCTGATCTGGCGGTCTGGAACATTAACCACCCGGCAGAGCTGTCTTACCGGATCGGGGAAAACCGGCTTTTCAAGCGTATATATAAGGGGTCGCTGTGATGCTGACACTGGTTCCGGGCAACGCGACGTTGAATGATCTTGAAACCATTTACCGTGACGGGGCATCTGTGCGTCTTGATGCGGGTGCGCGCGCAGGGGTTGAAGCGGCGGCGCAATTGGTGGCACAGGCCGCAGCGGGCAAGGTGGCGGTCTATGGTGTAAACACCGGCTTTGGCAAACTGGCGAACCGCAAAATTGCGCCCGAAGATACCGCAACCCTGCAACGAAATCTGATCCTTAGCCATTGTTGTGGCGTTGGGGTGCCCCTTGAAACCCCGCTGGTGCGCATGATGATGGCGCTAAAGCTGTTGTCGCTGGGGCGTGGGGCGTCCGGGGCGCGCTGGGAAATTATCCAGCAACTTGAAAACCTGCTGGCCAAGGGCGTAACACCGGTTATTCCGGCGCAGGGTTCGGTTGGGGCGTCGGGTGATCTGGCCCCATTGGCCCATATGGCCGCAACCATGATCGGTGAGGGCGAAGCAATTTGGCAGGGCCAGCGGATGCCATCTGCCAAGGCCCTGAAAAATGCCGGCCTTACCCCGGTGATCCTTGGCCCCAAGGAAGGACTGGCGCTGATTAACGGCACACAGTTTTCCACCGCCTGCGCCCTTGGTGGGTTGTTTGAGGCTTGGCGAAATGCCCAGACCAGCCTGATCACCGCCAGCATGTCAACCGATGCGATCATGGGGTCAACCGCGCCGCTGGTTGCCGAAATTCACGCCCTGCGTGGTCATGTCGGCCAGATTGAGGTTGCCAGTCAAATGCGCGCCCTGATGGCGGGTTCGCAAATTCGCGACAGCCACCGGGACGATGATACCCGGGTGCAGGACCCCTATTGCATCCGTTGCCAGCCACAGGTTGTCGGGGCCTGTGTGGACATCCTGCGTATGGCTGCACGAACGCTGGAAATCGAAGCAAACGCTGTTACCGATAACCCGCTGGTGTTGGTGGACAGTGGGCGCATCGTTTCGGGTGGGAATTTTCACGCAGAACCCGTGGGCTTTGCCGCCGATCAGATCGCGTTGGCGGTGGCCGAAATCGGAGCCATCGCGCAGCGCCGCGTTGCCCTGATGGTGGACCCGACCCTTAGCCATGATTTGCCGCCCTTTCTGACCCCTGATCCGGGCCTGAATTCGGGCTTTATGATTGCCGAGGTAACAGCCGCCGCCCTGATGAGCGAAAACAAGCATCTTGCGAACCCCTGTTCCACCGACAGCACCCCAACCAGTGCAAATCAGGAAGACCATGTTTCAATGGCGGCCCACGGGGCATACCGGCTGGCGCGAATGAACCGCAATCTGAACGCCATTTTGGGGGTGGAACTGCTGACCGCGTGTCAGGGGGTTGAATTTCGCGCGCCCCTGAAAACCAGTGCGCACCTGCGGGGGGTGCTGGCACACCTGCGCAAAGATATCCCAACCCTGAAGCAAGATCGCTATATGGCGCCCGACATGGAACAGGCCACCGGTTTCGTGGCCTCGGGGCAGGCGCTTTCATCGGCTGATCTGATATTTCCCATTTCCAACACAGGAGCCCCGTCATGACGGACCCACGTAAAAATACCCGCGATGTTTTCCCGGATACGGGCACCGAAATAACCGCGAAATCCTGGCTGACAGAGGCCCCGATGCGGATGCTGATGAACAACCTGCACCCGGATGTGGCCGAAAACCCCCATGAACTGGTGGTTTATGGCGGCATTGGGCGCGCGGCCCGCACGTGGGCGGATTTTGATAAAATCGTTGCGACGTTAAAGACGCTGAATGATGATGAAACCTTGCTGGTTCAGTCCGGAAAACCCGTGGGTGTTTTTCGCACCCACAAGGACGCACCGCGCGTGTTGATCGCCAATTCGAACCTTGTGCCGCACTGGGCCAACTGGGACCATTTCAACGAGTTGGATAAAAAAGGTCTGGCCATGTACGGCCAGATGACCGCCGGATCGTGGATTTATATTGGCTCGCAGGGGATCGTGCAGGGCACCTATGAAACCTTTGTTGAGGCCGGGCGCCAGCACTATGACGGCAACCTGACAGGGCGCTGGATTCTGACCGGCGGTCTGGGTGGCATGGGGGGGGCGCAACCCTTGGCCGCCGTTATGGCCGGGGCCTGTTGTCTGGTGGTGGAATGTGATGAAACCCGCGCCGATTTTCGCCTGCGCACCCGATATGTTGATGCTAAAACCCATGATCTGGACGAAGCACTGGCATTGATAGAACAATGGACAAAAGCCGGGCAGGCGAAATCAGTTGCCCTGATCGCAAATGCCGCCGATGTTTTCCCAGAACTGGTGCGCCGTGGTGTGCGCCCGGATATGGTAACAGATCAGACATCGGCCCATGATCCCGTGCATGGTTATCTGCCCCAGGGTTGGAGCGTGGCAGAATGGAAAACCCGCCAGGAAACCGACCCCAAGGCAGTTGAACGGGCCGCGTCCGCATCAATGAAGGTGCAGGTTGCGGCGATGGTTCAATTTCACGAAATGGGGGTGCCAACCTTTGACTATGGCAACAACATCCGACAGGTCGCACTGGACGAAGGGTTGGAAAATGCCTTTGCCTTCCCCGGATTTGTGCCCGCCTATATCCGCCCGCTGTTTTGCCGCGGGATAGGGCCGTTTCGTTGGGTCGCCCTGTCGGGGGACCCGGAAGATATTTATAAAACCGACGCCAAGGTAAAAGAACTGGTGGATGATCCGCATCTGCACAACTGGCTGGATATGGCGCGCGATCGTATTGATTTTCAGGGCCTGCCGGCGCGGATATGCTGGGTTGGTCTGGGGGTGCGCCATAAGCTGGGGCTGGCGTTTAACGAAATGGTGCGCAGCGGCGAATTGTCCGCCCCGGTTGTGATTGGGCGTGACCATCTGGATAGCGGTTCTGTCGCCTCACCCAATCGCGAAACAGAGGCCATGCGCGATGGCTCGGATGCGGTTTCTGACTGGCCACTGCTGAACGCGTTGTTAAATACCGCCTCGGGGGCCACATGGGTGTCTTTGCACCATGGCGGTGGGGTTGGCATGGGCTTTTCCCAGCATTCGGGCATGGTAATTTGCGCTGACGGCAGTGACGACGCCGCGCGCCGTATCGGTAACGTGTTGTGGAATGACCCTGCAACTGGGGTGATGCGCCATGCGGATGCGGGGTATCAGGGCGCATTGGATTGTGCGGTTGAAAACGGGCTGAACCTGCCGGGTATCCTGTGATTTGTCGCGTGATCAGATAATCGCGATTTTGATTGACCTGGCATAGTAAAAAACCGAAGTTGCGCGGTGACAACGGCTTCGTTGCCAAGTGAAATCATTTCTGAAAATTTGGGTGAACAAGATGCTGGAAAAAAGAGACTTTTACATTGATGGCGCATGGGTCGCCCCGATTTCGGGTCAGGACCTTGATGTTATTAACCCGTCGACTGAGGAAACCTGCGCGGTTATTTCCCTTGGCGGTCAGGCCGACACTGACGCCGCCGTCGCGGCGGCACGCCGGGCTTTTGACAGCTGGGGCCAGTCATCCAAGGCCGAGCGCCTTGAAGCACTGCAAGCAATTCTTGAACAATATAACGCGCGCGCCGAAGACATGGCGCAGGCGATTTCAATGGAAATGGGCGCCCCGATTGATATGGCCTTGTCTTCGCAGGTTGGCGCGGGCAGCTACCATATTGGCAATACGATCCGTGCGCTTAAGGGTTTTGAATTTGACCAGATGCTTGGCAAACACGCGCCAAATGACCGCATCTTGTATGAACCCGTTGGTGTTGCGGCCCTGATCACACCGTGGAACTGGCCAATGAACCAGGTGACCCTAAAGATCGCCCCGGCCATTGCCGCCGGTTGCACGATGGTTCTGAAGCCGTCGGAAATTGCGCCGCTTTCATCCATTGTGATGGCCGAGATTATTGATGCGGCTGGCCTGCCGGCCGGTGTCTTTAACATGGTGAACGGTGATGGCATTGGCGTTGGCAGTCAGTTGTCGGCGCACCCGGATGTTGATCTGGTGTCTTTCACCGGCTCGACCCGCGCGGGTATTCTGATTTCCAAGGCGGCCGCCGATACCATCAAGCGCGTCAGCCTTGAACTGGGCGGAAAAGGTGCCAATATCATCTTTGATGACGCCGACGAAAAGGCCGTTGTGCGCGGTGTGCGCCACTGCTTTGACAATACCGGTCAGTCCTGTAATGCACCAACCCGGATGATGGTTCAGCGTGGATCATACGACAGTGCGGTTGAAACGGCTGCGGCCACGGCTGAAAAAACAGCCGTTGATCTGGCCAGCAAACAGGGCCGCCATATTGGCCCGGTGGTGTCCGAGGTGCAGTTTGATAAAATCCAAAACCTGATTCAAACCGGCATTAACGAAGGCGCGCGCCTTGTCGCCGGTGGGTTGGGCCGCCCGGAAGGTCACAACCGCGGCTATTTCATCCGCCCGACGGTCTTTGCCGACGTGACCCCCGACATGACCATTGCGCGCGAAGAAATCTTTGGGCCGGTTCTGTCGATCATGGCATTTGACGGGGAAGAAGACGCCCTGCAAACGGCCAATGATACGGTTTATGGGCTGACCAATTATGTGCAAACCCAGGACCCGGCGCGCGCACGTCGCATGGCGCGCAAGCTGCGCTCTGGCATGGTGGAAATCAACGGGCAGTCGCGTGGTGCCGGCGCACCATTCGGTGGCTATGGCCAGTCGGGCAATGGGCGCGAAGGCGGCGTTTGGGGCCTGCACGAATTTCTTGAGGTCAAATCAGCCAGCGGCTGGTCTGACGACTGATCGCGACCCCTGATTGAAACACTTTGAAGATGGCCGGATCAGCACCCCTGATCCGGCCATTTTTACCCGGCGATATCTTTGACCGCCTGCATTGATACATGGGTTGATGTGCTGGCCACATGGGGCAATGACGACACCTTTTCCCCCAGCACCGTGCGGTAGGCCTTCATATCCGTGGTGCGGATTTTCAGCAGGTAATCAAACGCCCCGGCGATCATGTGACATTGTTCCACCTGCGCCAATTCTTGCACCGCATCGTTAAATTCCGACAGGGCGCGCTCGGATGTGTCGGACAGTTTGACCTCTACAAACGCCACCTGCTCAAGACGCATCATCGCCGGATCAATGATCGCACGGAACCCTTTGATATACCCATCTGATTGCAGGCGTTTAACCCGCACCTGACAGGGGCTTTTGGACAGGCCAACCCGTTTTGCCAGATCGGTGATTGGCAGGCGGCCCTCATGCCCAAGGATTTCAAGGATTTGCCGATCAAAACGGTCAAGTGGACTGTTTATTACTATAATTTCAGTCATAACGGCTAATAACCTTTCAGAAATAGGGAATAAGGTCGAAAGATAGTAAATACTCAGGAAACAAGACCTTGGAAATTTTCCTATGCTGGTAGGTGCTACTTAGCAAGGAAAAACCCGATGAACAGCCTCAATCAGCTACGCCAGATCATCCGACAGGCCCATTTGGCGGATGATGGTGAAATCTTGCGCGACCTGCGTGCCACAACAACTGTGACACAAGAAATCCGCACCCGGACCACAGCCCGTGCCATCGCGCTGGTCAATGACATCCGCGCCCAGCCTAACATGGGGTTGATGGAGGTGTTCCTGGCCGAATACGGCCTGTCCACCGACGAAGGCGTTGCCCTGATGTGTCTGGCAGAGGCATTGTTGCGTGTCCCCGACAGCCAAACCATTGATGAACTGATTGATGACAAAATCACCCCCTCGGCGTGGAACGAACACCTTGGTAAATCCAGCTCGTCCCTGGTGAATGCATCAACCTGGGCGCTTATGCTGACGGGCAAGGTTTTGCAGGACGGACAGGGGGTTGGTGCATCCCTGAAAGGCGCAATCAAACGACTGGGTGAACCGGTGATCAGGCGCGCGGTTCATCAGGCGATGAAGGAAATGGGCCGTCAGTTCGTATTGGGTGAAACCATCGAGGCGGCGATAAAGCGCGGCGAAAAGCAACAGGATAAGGGGTTCACCTATTCCTATGACATGTTGGGTGAGGCCGCTTTGACAGCCGCCGATACCGCCCGTAATTTTGATGAATACGCGGCGTCCATTCGCGCACTTGCCCCGCAATGCAAATCGGCTGACATCCGCGACAACCCCGGTATTTCGATAAAGCTGTCCGCGATTCACCCGCGCTATGACGCCACCCAACACGCCCGCATCATGGCAGAACTTGCCCCCCGTGTGCAGGAGCTTGCGCAAATGGCGTGTGACGCCGGCATGGGGCTGAACATTGACGCCGAAGAGGCCGCCCGCCTTGATCTGT
>DAOURA010000060.1 GCA_030625325.1 Marinosulfonomonas sp. | reverse complement strand
ACGGTCCGCCCGGTGCTGTCTGCATCAGGAAAAAACAAATAACGATCAGGATAAGAAGTGTCGGGATCGCGACCAGAAGTCGGCGAATTATATAGCGAAGCATAGTTTTTGCACCCCAAAGCACACGCCCCGGCCCCTATTTGGGGACCGGGACGCAATTTTTCTACAGCACCGAATTACTCGGCGATTTTATAGAGATCTTTTGAGTACCAGTTTTGCTCAACGTTTTTAACCGGCCAGTTACCAAGGTCGCTGTCCAGCATGTAAACGCCCGCATAGTGATAGATCGGGATCACAGGAACGTCCGCCGCGATGTGCTGCTCAATCTCAGTATAGAGCGGCTGCGGGTTGGCGGATGTCTTGGCGTCCGATAGCAGGGCATCAACGGCCGCGTTGTTGTATTTCGCGTCGTTATAGCCTGAACCAGAATCCAACAGGTCAAGGAAGGTTGAGGCTTCGTTATAGTCACCACACCAACCAGCGCGCGCAACCTGATAGTCCTGGTTGCCACGTGTTTCCAGGAAGGTTTTCCACTCCTGGTTGGCCAAGGTTACTTCTACACCCAGCTTCTGCTTCCACATCTGGCTAACCGCAACGGCGATTTTCTTATGTGCTTCAGATGTGTTGTAGACCAGATCAACAGTCAAACCTGGGCCAAAACCAGCATCAGCCATCAGGCTAACGGCCTTCGCATCACGTTCGGCCTGTGACATTGACGCTGCGGGGACGTCGGGCACATTAAAGCCAGCAGTCGCAGCAGGTGTGAACGAATAGGCCGCTGTCTGACCACCAGCCAGAACCTTGTCCACGATGATATCGCGGTCAATTGCCAGCGACAGAGCTTCGCGAACCCGCACATCTTTCAATGCCTCTGACGTCGTGTCAGTCAGGTTGATTGTGTAATAGTAGCTACACAGACGCGGAAAGCTGGTTGCCTGATCAGGATATTCAGCCTTAAGCTTTGGATACTGGCCAGCAGGTACTTCTGTCCGGTCAAGCTCACCCGCAAAATAACGTGTCAGGGCAACGTTTTCATCGTTGATCACCAGTGCTACGACCTTGTCGATAACTGTCGCGTCGTTGTCCCAATACATTGTGTTGCGTTCACGTGCCGAACGTTCACTTGGTACATGCTCGGTCAGAACATAGGCACCGTTGGACACGATATTTTCCGGCTTGGTCCAGTCAGCGCCGTGGGCGTCAAGTGTCGCCTTGTGCACTGGGAATGTGGACGCATGTGTCGTCATCAACGGAAAGTATGGCAGCGATGCTGTCAGCTTAACCACAAGCGTATGATCGTCGGGTGCAGAAATACCCAGATCTGTCACAGGCTTTTCACCGGCAAGAATTGCGCCGGCATTTTCGATGGACATCAGTTCACCGAACCAGGAATAGGGCGATGCCAATTCAGGGTCGACAAGGCGCTGCCAGGCGTAAACGAAGTCACCGGCAACAACAGGATCACCGTTTGACCATTTGGCATTGGCGCGCAGATTGAATGTATATTCGTCGTTGGCCTCGTTTGAGGTATAGCTTTCTGCTACACCAGCAACCAGATTACCGTCGCCGTCCTGATTGTGCAGACCTTCGAAAATGTCGCGCACGATTTCAGAACCGGACACGTCTTCCACAACCTGTGGATCGACTGAGCTGTGCTCATCCAGAACGCGGTATGTGAATGTCTGGTCAGCCGCCAGCGTTACCCCGGCAGGCACTTCTGCGGCGACCAAGGGCGTCACCAGCATTGTGCTGGCCATCAGGCCCGCAAATAGAATTTTTGGTGTTTTTGTCATTGTTTTTCCTTCCTGTGTAATGATCGTTTTGGGTGATTTTCGAACAAGGTTCGGCTTCTCCGCTAGTGTGGTGAATGGCCGGTTTGGCCACAATCAACCCAGATGAAGAACAGTTTGTCAGTCCATGACCGCAAGGCGCAAGCTTTTCCTAGCGTCACAAGTCAGGGAATACGTGGAAAAACCACGTAACAATTTGTTTTAACAACAGTTTATATTTAATGGGCAATCAGGAAATGGCGTGCAGAACGGATGTCAAACGTGCTTCTGGGTGCTATTAGCGTTGATCATCAGTTCCCGACCGATTCCTTAACATTGCCAGACCAGCATGCGCAGGTTTCAACCAACCTGCCCAAGTGGTGCCTGCAATCAGGGGCAACCAGCCTTACCGGTCGCCCCTGTGGAATTATTTTTGATTAGTTGATCTGAACCGCCGCGCGTTCAAAGCTGGCGCTATCACCGGTGTCGTCATCGTAGGTTATGATCACTTCGATGGTTTCAACCGAGTTGGGCGGCAATGTCACGTAGGGCATGATGGTTTCAACCTTCAGGGAATTGGGCGCGCCTTCGCTTTCATAGCATGGCTCGGCCTCAAGCACGGTTTCTTCGCCACCGTTCACCACGTATTTGATTTCACTCAGACCACAGCGCCACGACAACAGGTTGGTGAAGTATAGCAAGTCGTTCCCATCCCACAGGCGCACGGCAATCCAGTTGCCTTTGATCGCGCCAACGATTGGCTTCACCTCGGCGGCGGTGGTAAAGTTTTGCGCGGCCAGTGGGCTTGCGGCAAGGGCACAGGCCAGAAATATTCCTCGTTTCATAATTTTCCTCATAATCATTGCATCCAACTCTTTTGGCTTAAAGTTATTCGTGACTATAGTAGCCGAAGAAGGCGAACTTTGGGCAAACCCTGATGACCAGTAAGAACAATAAATCAAAAGATTTCAATATAATCATTGTCGGCCAGAACGGGCGGCTGATGTATGAGGCCCTGTTATTCGCCGCATCCCTGCGCCACAGTGACCCGGATTTCACAGGCCGTCTGTTCGTGGCCGAGCCCCAGCAGGGCGACCGCTGGAAGGGCAATCCAACGATCCGAAACAGCGCGGTGCGTGATCTGCTGATCCATGAATACAACGCCAAAATTATCCCGTTTGAAGCCCGCCATTTCGGACAGCCCTACCCCTATGGCAATAAGATTGAGGCCCTTTTGGCCCTGCCAAAGGGCGAACCGTTTGTATTTTTCGACACCGATACGCTGGTGACAGGCGCAATCAGTGACATAGCGTTTGATTTTGACCGCCCCGGTGCGTCACAGCGCGTTGAAGGCACATGGCCGGTGCCAGCCCTTTATGGTCCGGGGTACGCGGGGATCTGGAAATCCCTTTATGACCGCTTTGGGCTGGATTTTGACAGTTCACTGGATATGGATCAGCCTGATGAATTCTGGGCGCGGTATCTGTATTTCAACGCGGGCTGGTTTTTCTATCGCTGCCCTGTTGAATTTGGCCAAAGGTTTCTGGATTACGCGCTGGATATCCGCAACACCCCCGGTGATACACTGGCGGCCCAAACCCTTGACCCGTGGCTTGATCAGGTCGCGCTGCCGCTGGTGATCCATTCCTTTGGGGGGGGGCGTGACGTTATCCCCGGCGGGTTGCTGGATGGAACGCGAAGCTGTCATTATCGCACCTTCCCGCTGATGTATGCGCGCGAAACTGATCACACGCTGGATGTGCTGCACGCTGTCACCGCGCCAAATAAGCTAAAGAAAGTGCTAAAAGAATATGAGCCGGTAAAAAGGGTAGTTTATCAGGGGCGCGGTGAAAAGGTGCGCGCCCTGTTTGACCAGAACAACCTGCCCCGGCGCGAACAAATGATCCGTAACCAGATTAAAAAAGCCGGACACTGGATGCGCTGAAATCCGCAATGCCCGGTTGCGCCCCCTGTTCTGTCACCTTAACCTTTCCCAAAATATATTTTGGGAGAAGAATAATGTCCGATAACAGCCCCACCTATGGCTTTGATACGCTGCAAATTCACGCCGGTTCACGGCCTGACCCGGCCACCGGCGCACGCCAGACGCCAATTTACCAGACGACGGCCTATGTTTTTCGTGACGCCGAGCACGCAGCCGCCCTGTTTAACCTGCAGGAAGTTGGGTTCATCTATTCCCGCCTGACCAACCCGACCGTTGCGGTTTTGCAGGAACGCATTGCCACACTGGAAGGCGGGGTTGGCGCGGTTTGCTGTTCATCCGGGCATGCGGCACAGATCATGGCGCTGTTTCCACTGATGGCGCCGGGGCGCAATGTGGTTGTGTCCACACGTCTTTATGGCGGCACCGTTACCCAGTTTTCCCATACTATCAAACGCTTTGGCTGGTCTGCAACTTTTGTGGATTTTGACGATCTGGACGCCGTAAAGGCCGCGATTGATGACGACACCCGCGCGGTATTTTGTGAATCAATCGCCAATCCGGGCGGTTATATCACCGATCTGGATGCCATTGCCAAAATCGCAGATGGCGCCGGTATTCCGCTAATCGTAGACAACACAACCGCCACCCCTTACCTGTGCCGTCCGTTTGAACATGGTGCGTCGCTGGTGGTGCATTCCACAACGAAATACCTGACAGGCAACGGCACCGTAACAGGTGGTGCAGTGGTGGACAGTGGCACCTTTGACTGGTCAGCCAGTGACAAGTTCCCGTCCCTGTCTGCGCCTGAACCCGCCTATCACGGGCTAAAGTTTCAGGAAACGTTTGGCCCGCTGGCCTATACATTCCACGGCATCGCCATTGGCCTGCGTGATCTGGGCATGACCATGAACCCACAGGCGGCCCATTACACGCTGATGGGGATCGAAACCCTTAGCCTGCGCATGGAACGCCACGTCAAAAACGCCCATACCATCGCCACATGGCTGGAAAACGACCCGCGCGTTGAATCGGTTACCTACGCCGGGCTGAAATCATCCCCCTATTACGACCGGGTTGAAAAGATCTGCCCGCGCGGGGCCGGTGGCCTGTTCACCTTTGCGATCAAGGGTGGTTATGAGGCCTGCGTGAAACTGGTGGATGCGCTGGAAATTTTCAGCCATGTGGCCAATTTGGGCGATACCCGGTCGCTGATCATCCATTCGGCGTCCACAACCCACCGCCAGCTGACCGCCGAACAGCAAAAGGCCGCAGGTGCCGCCCCCAATATGGTGCGCCTGTCCATTGGCATCGAAGATGCGGATGATCTGATCGGTGATCTGGATCAGGCACTGGCCAAGGCCACCAGCTAACGGCGTTGGTCATGGTGACGTCACTGACCGGCAACATAGCGTACGGGGCGGGTTTATGTGATCCGCCCTGCGACACACCGGGTTTAGGCGCAGCAACCGCTCCGGGGGCTTTTCCTTTTCCTTGGCGAAAACCTGCTATAGTCTTAATGCGCAGGCACATTCCGCCTGCGCAGAACCGAGCGATGTAAGACCCGACCAATGAAGCCCAGTTTTGCCCTTAACCTCAGCCATGACGGCCTTAGCCTTTTGCATCGCGCAAAAGGGGGGTGGCGTGTTGTTGACGAAGTGGCGCTGGACGATCCGGAGTTGTCAGACAAGCTGCGGTACCTGCATAAGACCGCCGCCGGGCTTGCCGGGGGGCAATTGGCGGCCAAGCTGGTCATTCCCAATTCCCAAATCCTTTATAAAACTGTTGATATCCCAACAGACGCTGGTGATCAGCGCGAAAGCCTGATCCGCAAAGCCCTGGACGGGGCCACGCCATATGAGCTGGGCGACCTGGTGTTTGACTGGGTGGGTGGTGATCAGGACACGGTT
This sequence comes from Marinosulfonomonas sp., assembly GCA_030625325.1. GTDB lineage: Bacteria > Pseudomonadota > Alphaproteobacteria > Rhodobacterales > Rhodobacteraceae > NVTR01. Next base: position 6,046 of record DAOURA010000060.1, on the reverse strand, counting down.
CATGTGGCGGCCGTCGCGCGCAAAACATTGTCCGAGGCAGAATCATTTGCCGCAGATCACCGTTTTAACCCCGTGTCCTTTGTGGCCATTCCCGAAGACAACGAATTCCCCGGAGAACCATTTTTTGGCGAAACCGGGATTGCGCAGACAATTCTGGGTGACGGTGAAACCATTGAACGTGATAATGTTGCGATTACCGTTGTGGGGCACATCGAACCCGCCAATGCCCCGCAAAAGGCAACAGACGTACAACTGCCAGAACCAGAACCTGACCCGGAACCAGCAGATGTTTCTGACGACGAAGGGGTGGTCGACACCCCGGACACGGATGAAACACCGCCACCATCAACCCCGGATGAACCCGAACCCACCCAGGCTGCGGCAGGAATGTTTGCAACCCGCCGGGTTGAAACCGATCACCCTGCCCCCGGTTCAAAATTAGGGAAGACCGAGGCACGCTTTGTCCTTTATGGCGACAAGCTGAACCCCGAGGAAAATAAACCGCAAGAAGAAATCGACCCTGAAAGCCCGCCGCCCCCCAAACTGGGCAGCGCGTTGAAGATACCCGAAATAACGCCCATGCCGGTGACGGCACCTTCCATTGCTGGTGGGGAAAAAGAAAAGCCATTCAAAGTCCCCAAGGCACCGGGGGCAAAGTTTTCCGAAGCCATGCAAAAACTGGACACCCGGAAAGCCCCCGATTTCACCCGTGGCACCCCCCAAAAAACCCTGAACAGGGAAGCCGAAGCCGAGGCCCTAACCGTTTTTGGGGCCCGCAGGCATAAGAACATTGGTGGCAAGCCAAAATACCTGGGCCTGTTTTTAACACTGGCACTGGTGGCTGTGTTGGTTCTGGTTGCGTTGATATCCAGCGTGTTTGTTAATCAGCCGGTTGAAATTTCCAGGTTGTTGGGGCGCAGCACAACCCCGGTTGGACCGGCAGAACTGGTTGGGGTTGAGGTGTCACCTGACATTACCACCCTGCCCCTGCCTGAAATTGATGCGACAGACTTTAGCAACCCGGATGCAAGCACTCTTTTGCCCGCACCCGAACTTGAACAGGCTTCCCTGACCGCCCCGGATCAAGCCGTCCAGGACCTGTATCAGCCCACCGAAAGTGAACTGGCAGAAACTGACGAACCCACAGACACCCCCCCGCTTAGCACCCAAGAGATATTTTCAAGTACCGGGATATGGTCACGCGCGCCAACCCCGCCGGTTGATCTGGACGCAGACCGGATCAGGGATCTTTATGTTGCCTCTATCGACCGGCAGGTCATCAGCCATGATGCGGTTGCCCTGCCCGGCACCGGGCTTGGCACCGGGGATCACCCCCCCGGCCGATATTTACCGCCCCTTCCCGAAGGCACGGTATTTGATCTGGACGCCCGTGGTTTTGTGCGCGCTACAGCCGACGGAACACTGACCCCAAGGGGAATTTTCGTTTTCCTGGGCAAGCCCGCCGTTGTTCCCAACATTCGCCCACGGGACGCAGAAGTGGTTAGCGATGCACCAGCAACCCAAAGCCTGAACACCACACGCCCCATTGCGCGCCCGGAAAACCTGATACAACAAAATGAGCGTTCGCAACTGGGCGGGCGCACCCGATCCGAGTTGGGCGCAATACGCCCTGTGCTGCGCCCTTCATCCCCGCAGGACAACGATACCGGTGAAGATTTCACCCCAACTGATCTGGCAGTTCTAAGTTCACGCTCACCCATTATTCGACCTGCCAATTTTGCGACTGTGGTCGAAAAATCACGGGCAGCGGCGGCAAAAGAGGCGGCACTATCTGGTGCGGCGACCACGGTGTCAGCCGCGGCTGTGGCCCCTGCCACCCCGTCAATCCCAACCTCGGCATCCGTGGCGCGTCAGGCAACGGTGGAAAACGCCATTAACCTGTCCAAGGTTAACCTGATCGGGATTTATGGGTCTTCATCTGATCGGCGCGCGCTGGTTCGCCTGAAAAATGGCCGCTACCTAAAGGTAAAGGTCGGTGATCGCCTTGATGGCGGCGAAGTGGCGGCCATCGGCACCGCCAAACTGCAATATATCAAGCGCAAGAAAACAATCACGCTGGAACTGCCCAAGGGTTAAGGGGGGCTAGCCTTCGCTAACACCGGCCTCTGCAAATGTGGACATGCCGGAATGGCAGGCAACCGCCGCCTTAAGGATACCGATTGCCAGCGCCCCGCCCGAGCCTTCGCCAAGGCGCATCCCAAGGGACAACAGGGGTTCCTTGCCAATTTTTTGCAGCAGGTTCCGGTGTGCGCCTTCGGCAGACACATGCCCGGCAATTGTGTGATCAAGGGCGCCGGGGCTGGCCTGATGCAGGGTTGCCGCCGCCGCCGTGCAGATGAAACCGTCCAGAATAACAGGGATATTTTCCACCCGCGCGCGTGCAATTGCACCCGCCATCGCCGCCAGTTCCCGACCGCCAAGACAGCGCAGAATTTCCAGTGGGTCGCGGTCTGGGTTGGCCACCAGTGCGGTTTCCACCACGCGGGTTTTCAGGGCCAGCCCCGCGTCGTCCACCCCAGTGCCCCGCCCGGTCCACCCGGACGCATCGCCCCCAAAAAGTGCCGTTGAAATGGCCGCCGCCGACGTTGTGTTGCCAATGCCCATTTCGCCGGTCACCAACAGATCGGCGTTCGGATCAACGGCCTGCCAGCCTATGTTTAGCGCATCAACCACCGCCTGATCATCCATCGCCGGGCCGGTGGTAAAGTCTGCTGTTGGATTATCCAGTTCCAGCGCGTGAACATCCATTTTCGCGCCCGCCACTGTGGCCAGTTGGTTGATCGCGGCCCCACCATGTTGGAAATTTGCAACCATTTGCGCGGTAACTTCCGGCGGGAATGCAGACACGCCCTGCGCCGTAACACCATGATTTCCCGCAAAAATAATGACCTGCGGTCGTTCGATGTGTGGGCGGGCGTCCCCACGCCACCCGGCATACCAGATTGCCAGGTCTTCCAGACGCCCCAAGGCCCCCGGTGGTTTTGTCAGTTGTAAATTCCGATCCCGCGCACCAGAAACGGCATCCCCGTCAGGGCCATTAAACCCGTTCAAAACAGCGCGGAAATCATCAAGGCTGGTAAACTTTTGCATTTAACTGGCTTTCGTTGATTGTGTTCCTGTATCTCTGTAACGCAAGCAGACAAACCGCAAGAACGAAAAGGACGCACCAGTGGCCGGGAACGACACAGCACGTATTCAACCGGGCGATTTTGGCGAAGCGGTCGGCCTGTTGACCCGACTGCCGGTGAATGCCACCGGCACACGGGGCATTCGGGCGGCCTGGGCATGGCCGCTGGCCGGGGCGCTGGTGGGGCTGTTGGCGGCTATTTTGGGCGGTATCGGCATCTGGCTTGGCCTGCCCGTCGGTGTCAGCGCAGGTATTACCCTGGGCGCGCAAATCATCCTGACCGGCGCAATGCACGAAGACGGGCTGGCCGATTGCGCAGATGGTTTTTGGGGTGGCTGGGACAAGGCGCGCCGCCTTGAGATCATGAAAGACAGTGCCATCGGCACATACGGCACCATCGCGCTGATCCTGTCGCTGGTGTTTCGCTGGGGGCTTTTGTCGGCATTAATGGCGGATGAAACCTTTTTTGGCCTGCTGATTGGGGCGGCCGCATTGTCACGGGTGCCGATGGTTGGCCTGATGTACACCCTGAACCCGGCACGAAATGGCGGGCTGTCCGCCGATGTCGGGCGCCCCGACCGGGAAACGCTGGCCCTTACCGCAACGACGGCCCTGTTGGTTGCGTTTCTGTTTTGCGGGCTGATCGCCCTGCCCGGCGCAATTATCGTGGCCCTGTTGGGTTGGGTCGTTGGACGGGTTGCACTGGAAAAGGTCGGCGGACAAACCGGGGACGTTCTGGGCGCAAGTCAGCAGATTTCGGAAATTGGGATTTTGATGGTTTTCGTGGCGCTACTGGCCTGACCCCAGGTTTCGCACCTGCCCACAAAAAAACCGCCGCCCCAAGGGGACAGCGGCAAATTTTGCATTCGACAGAATCAGACCGGAACAACCCGTGACATCAGGACATCATCAATTTCCTTCTGGGCATCCATTTCTTCAGCCCCGGACACGGCGGCAATTTCACGGGTCAGACGTTCCAGTGCGGCTTCGTATAACTGGCGCTCAGAATAGCTTTGCTCGCGCTGGTCATCGGTGCGGTGCAAATCACGCACCACTTCTGCGATGGAAATCAAATCACCGGAATTGATTTTCTGTTCATATTCCTGGGCACGGCGCGACCACATGGCCCGCTTGACCCGGGCTTTGCCCTTTAGGGTGGTCATGGCGCGCGAAACGATATCAGGCGACGACAGTGAGCGCATGCCAACCTCTATCGCCTTGTTCGTTGGCACCCGCAGGGTCATTTTGTCTTTTTCAAAGGCAATGACGAACAGCTCAAGCGTCGTGCCTGCAACTTCCTGTTCTTCGACTGTGACAACCTTACCCACGCCGTGGGACGGATACACCACAAATTCATTTGGGTGGAAATCGTATTTTTTTGACTTACTCATCTAAGTTTATCCTCGTGTGCACATCTGATTATCACGACAAAAAAGCACCACACGGGACGTTTGGCCGCCCCCGGGTGCATATGCCTTCATCGCTAATGTTTCTTACCAGACAGTATATGCCGGGCAAGTATCAGTATCCCCAATGTTTCGTTGCCCCTACCATAGCACAAAAATGGCCTGTTTAAAAGTGGCCGCTGGCAGGGTATTTATATTTGTTGGTAGTTTAGATAAATCAACCACCGGTTCCGGGTTTTTCGGAAAAGTATTTTTCCAGCTTTCCGTCTTCGCCGTCGCGCTTTTCGGCGTCCGGCATTTGATCTTTCTTGGAAATGATCACCGGCCATTTTTCGGAATACTTGCGGTTGAATTCAACCCATTTATCCATGTCGGGTTCGGTATCCGGGCGGATCGCGTCGGCGGGGCATTCGGGTTCGCATACGCCACAGTCGATACATTCGTCCGGGTGGATAACCAGCATGTTTTCGCCTTCGTAGAAACAATCTACGGGGCATACCTCAACACAGTCGGTATATTTGCAGGCGATGCAGGCATCATTGACGATATAAGTCATTTTCGGGTCCAGTTAATTGGCTTTGCGCCTAGCTAGTGCAGGCAAGCTGATCATTCAAGCATATCACGGCGTGAATTCATCAAGTCCCTGCGATCCTTTTTGGTCGGACGGCCTTTGCCGTCAAATTTCGGGGCCTGAACGCGGGCCGGGCGTTCCGGGGTCAGGTCCTGATACAGGGCCTGTGCCTCTGGTGCCGGGCCGCGCCGGGTGCCGGTGGCGATGATTTTCACAACCCTGATGTCGGTTTCCTGACGAAACGTCAGGGTGTCACCCGCCCCAACGGTGTGGGCGGGTTTGGAAATTCGCACCGAATTTACCCGCACATGGCCGCGTTGTACCAGCTTTGTCACGATTCCACGGGTTTTGAAGAACCGTGCGAACCACAGCCAGCGGTCAATGCGGATGGTGGCGCGTTCTTCAGTCAATCAATCTTTATCCACCAGCCCCATCAGTGCCGCAGCAAACGGGTTATCGGGGTCGATCTTGGTCTGTTTGGGCGGGCGGGCCGCAAAGCTTTGGGGTTTATTATTTCCACCGGCTGGTGGGCGTTTTCCCTTGGGCTTGCCACGTTTTCCCTGTGGGCGCGGCTTTTTGCCGCCCTCGGGGCGGGCGGGGCGTTCTGGGCGGTTTCCACCCCATTTGAAGGTGTAGAATATTTCAACTTCCGGGGCGGCGGGCGCATCGGGGGCCTGTTCGTCCGGGTCGGCCTTGGCGGCTTCTGTTTTCTCAACTTCTGAGGATTGGGTTGTTTCACCGATGTCCGCAGCTGGTGTTTCCTCGGCAACCGCCGGTGTATCCTCGGCCGGTGTGTCCTTGGCAACCACATCGTCACCAGTTGCCTTTTCAGCCTCGCTTGTCACAACTTCCGGTGTTGCTTTCACCTTGGCACGTTCACCTTTTTCGGCGCGATACCCCAGCCCTTGCATCAGGTCCGAA
>DAOURA010000032.1 GCA_030625325.1 Marinosulfonomonas sp. | reverse complement strand
ACAGGCAGATGGCGCGGCCACCGGCGGGTATGCGGCCCCGTCCAGCCCTGAATTTCGTGAAAAACAGTTGGAAAAATTCCGCGAACTGGCCCCTGATATCGACATCGTAATCACCACGGCCCTGATACCGGGGCGTGACGCGCCAAAACTGTGGCTGAAAGACATGGTCAAGATGATGAAGCCCGGTTCGGTCATTGTTGATTTGGCGGCTGAACGTGGCGGCAACTGTGACCTGACGGTGATGGACGAAAAGATTGTCACCAAGAACGGGGTGACGGTTATTGGGTATACCGATTTTCCATCCCGGATGGCCGCACAGGCCAGCACGCTGTATTCTAACAACGTGCGCCATATGATGACGGACCTGACACCCGACAAGAACGGTAAGTTGAACCACGACATGGATGACGATGTAATCCGTGGCGCGACGGCGACATTCAAGGGTAAGGTCACGTTCCCGCCGCCACCACCAAAAATTCAGGCAATTGCGGTCAAAAAACCGGCCGAAGTTGCGCCCGAACTAACGCCCGAAGAAAAGCTGGCCGCTGAAACTGCCGCCTTTGCCAAGGCCACCCGGTCACAGGTGGGTCTGCTGGCCCTTGGCGGGTTGCTGATGTTGTTTGTCGGGGCCTATGCGCCGTCGGATTTCATGCAGCATTTCATTGTGTTCGTTCTGTCGATTTTCATCGGCTTTCAGGTCATCTGGAAGGTTAGTCACGCCCTGCACACCCCGTTAATGGCGATCACCAATGCCATATCGGGGATCATCATACTGGGTGCTCTGCTTCAAATCGGGTCAGGCAATTCATTGGTGATGATCCTTGCATCGGTTTCGGTGCTGATTGCCACGATCAACATTGTCGGGGGCTTTATGGTCACCCGGCGTATGTTGCAAATGTTCCAGAAATCTTAAGGGCGAGGGGTTCCAGCCATGTCTATCGGTATTCAAACCGCCGCCTATATTGCGGCATCTGTTCTTTTCATCCTTGCCCTTGGTGGGCTGTCTAATCAGGAAAACGCAAAGCGCGCGGTCTGGTATGGCATCACCGGTATGGCCATTGCGGTTATCGCAACCGTTTTCGGACCAACCGTCGAACTAAGCGCCGTGATGCTGACCATGCTGGTCGTTGGGGCAATAATCGGCACAATCGTGGCCAAGCGGGTCGAAATGACCGGCATGCCGCAACTGGTGGCGATTTTGCATTCATTCGTTGGGCTGGCGGCTGTTTTCATCGGGATAAATTCCGATCTGAACCCCGGCCATCTGGAAGGCGCGGAAAAGATCATCCATGAGGTCGAAATTTTCCTTGGGGTCTTTATCGGCGCGATCACCTTTACGGGTTCAATCATTGCCTATGGTAAACTGGCTGGACGACTGGACGGCAAAGCACTGATCCTGCCGGGGCGTCACCTGTGGAATATTGTGATGCTGGTTGCCTCAATCGTTCTGTTGTTCATGTATATGAACCACGCCGGACCTTGGACGCTGTATGCGATGACGCTGATTGCGTTTGTCCTTGGCGCACATCTGGTGATGGCCATTGGTGGCGCGGACATGCCGGTGGTTGTCAGCATGCTCAACAGCTATTCCGGTTGGGCGGCTGCGGCGACGGGCTTTTTGCTGGGCAATGATCTGTTGATCGTGACCGGCGCGCTGGTGGGTAGTTCCGGCGCAATTCTTAGCTATATCATGTGCCGCGCGATGAACCGCAAATTTCTGGCCGTCATTCTGGGGGGCTTTGGTGGCCCGACAGGTCCCGCGATGGAAGTGGAAGGCGAACAAATCTCGATTGAGGCTGAAGGCGTTGCGACCGCGCTGAATGACGCCGACAGTATCGTGATTATTCCGGGTTACGGCATGGCGGTGGCGCAGGCGCAGCAATCGGTGTCTGAACTAACACGCAAGCTGCGCGCGGCAGGAAAGACCGTGCGTTTTGCCATTCATCCGGTTGCCGGGCGTTTGCCGGGGCACATGAACGTGCTGCTGGCTGAGGCCAGGGTGCCCTATGATATCGTGCTGGAAATGGATGAGATCAACGATGATTTTCCTGAAACCGACGTGGCGATTGTTATTGGGTCCAACGACATCGTGAACCCGGCCGCCCAAGAAGACCCCAACAGCCCGATCGCCGGAATGCCGGTGCTGGAATGTTGGAAGGCAAAGCAAGTGTTCGTGTCCAAGCGCGGGCAGGGCACCGGGTATTCGGGCATTGAAAACCCGCTGTTTTTCAAGGAAAACACCCGGATGTTTTTTGGGGATGCCAAGGCCAGTCTGGACAAACTGCTGCCAATGATCAACTAGGCCCCCAGCAAGGGGACAATAGACTGATGGCTAAAATTGAAGATCACCCGCTTAGGTACGCGCTGGCAAATGAATTGCACGCGCGGCCCTTTCCGTCTGTCTGGGTGCCGGGGTTTGCGGTTTATCTGGCGATCAAGAAACCAAATGACGCAGCCAACCGTGACAGGGGTGCCGACCGCGCCCATCTGATTGATTTGCTTGATCGGTTTGGCGCGGACCACCCCAAACCGGACGCGACCCATTTCTTTGGTGATGTCGGGCGTTACCGGCTGAAATGGGAAAGCCATACCGAATTTGTGACCTACACGATTTTTGGGGATGGCCTTAGTGAACGCCCGTTTGACCCGGCGGAATTTTCGGTATTCCCCGATGACTGGCTGGTGGCGGCACCGGGTGTTTGCCTGACGTCGGCGCTGATCCGAATTGATGTGTCGGATGATGACGCAATGATCCGGGACGCGGCCAATGACTGGTTCGTTCCCGAAAGTGTGGTCGTGTCCCATGTTTTGGAAAATAACGCCGTGGTTGCCGGTGATTTTCGCATTGATAGTGCCGGGCATATCCGGTTTGCGGTTTTCGGGCGCCCCGGTGTCGGGGTACGGCGCATGGGGCGGATTGTGCAGCGGTTGTGTGAGATCGAAACCTATAAATCCATGTCGATGCTTGGCTTGCAAAAGGCCCGTCAGGTGTCAAAAACCCTTGGCCCGATTGATCAAAGCCTGACCGAACTGGTTGATGGCATGACAGGCCAGCACGCCCGCCCGGAACATAGCCTGAATGAGTTGCTGAAAATTTCGGCAGAACTGGAAAAACTGGCCGCACAGTCCAGTTTTCGCTTTGCTGGCAGCGGGGCCTATTCAATGATTGTTGCACAGCGCATTGACGTGCTGCGCGAAACCCATTTTGCCGGTCGCCAGACCTTGGCAGAGTTCATGAACCGCCGGTTTGATCCGGCGATGCGCACGGTGAAATCCACCGAACGGCAGTTGCAATCCATTGCTGAGCGGGCAATCCGCGCCGGGGATCTGTTGCGCACCCAGGTTGATGTTGAACGATCCGAGCAGAACCAAAAAGTGCTGGAACGCATGGACGAGCGCGCGGATCTACAGCTACGCCTGCAAAAAACGGTTGAGGGCCTAAGCGTCGTCGCGATCAGTTATTATGCGGTGAACCTTGTGGGCTATATGGCGGCCCCGATTGCCAGGGAATTTGAGATCAGTAAAACGGTTCTGACGGCCGTGACCACGCCGCTGGTGTTGCTGGGGGTTTGGATGGTTGTGCGTCAGATCCGCAAATCGATGCATTAGCGACATAGCCGGTCAGAGTGGGGCAGAGGTGGTTGCACTGCGCGCACCCGTGAACATTGATCCGCAGTCACCCGTCAGCCCGGCCGGATTAGTCGTCTTCTTCGGCGCGCCCCTGACAGCCGGTGCTTTGTGCCGGCGCAATAATGATCCCGGCGGGCAGTTTGGTTTTGCCGTCAATACAGGCCTTGGATAGCTGTCTGGCCTTGCCCCCAATGGCGTGGGTCAGGGTGGCACCGCGCAGATCAGCGTGGTCAAAATCCGCACCATTTATTCGTGCCCTATCAAAGCTAGCCCCTGAAAGGTTGGCATCTTTGAAATCGGCCCCGCGCAGGTCGCTGCTTTCAAAATCCGCGCCACTTAGGTCGGCATCTTCCAGTTCCCCCCAGCGCAGGGTGCTGCCTTCGAAATCAAGACCTGCCAGCGGCATACCCTTCAGGTTTGCACCACTAAGGTCGACATGTTCAAGATTGGGGTTGAACTGCTGCAGCAACCCCACGTCCCCCAAAAACAGCAGTATCCGGCCCGCCCGATCCTTTTGAACCAGTCGTAAAACCGCGGCCGTCTGGGCGCGGCCAACGGCAATTTCGGTGGGGCTTGTCCCATCAACGATCAAAACACTTATCCGGTCGATATACTGTTGCAGGGCGGTTTCACGCGCGCGATCTTCCTGAATGCTGACCTGCACCAGACTTAGCACCGTTGCACCAATGCCAACAGTTGCAGGCACCGCAAATATTGTTATCCAGTCCCAAAGGGTCTTGCCCTGTAGTCCCATCCAGCGGGGCCGCATTACAACCCAGATCAATACAATCGTGCACAGTAGTGCCGCCCCGATGATCAACCCATAGATCATGCCATTCCCCCTGAACTTTAGCCTAGCGTCCCCCGATCTGTGGGTCCAGCGCATTGCATGCCCCACCCGCACAACGAATATATTTCGACAGAATAGTTTGAAGCGGGCGAAATTTTCGGTCACAAGCTGATCAGCACACTTTCAAAGGACTAATCCATGCCCGTCAAAAACCGCTTTGCCGAACTGCTGCCGGAAATTACCGAGTGGCGCCGTGAAATCCATGAAAACCCGGAAATTCTGTTTGAAACGCACAAGACGGCGGCGATGGTGGTGGGCAAGCTAAAGGAATTTGGCTGTGACGAAATCACCACCGGCATCGGGCGCACCGGGGTTGTGGCGGTGATTAAGGGTAAAACCAACACTTCGGGCAAGGTGATCGGGTTGCGCGCCGATATGGACGCGCTGCCAATTCTGGAAGAAACCGGCGTTGAATACGCGTCAAAAACGCCCGGCGCGATGCATGCCTGTGGCCATGACGGACATACGGCCATGTTGCTGGGGGCTGCGAAATACCTGGCCGAAACCCGCAATTTTGATGGCACCTGCATTGTCATATTTCAACCCGCCGAAGAAGGCGGTGGTGGCGGCAGGGAAATGGTGGAAGACGGGATGATGGACCGTTGGGGCATTCAGGAAGTTTACGGCATGCACAACTGGCCCGGCCATCCCTTGGGCGAATTTGCAATCCGCTCGGGGCCGTTTTTTGCGGCGACCGACACGTTTGAGATTGAGATTGAGGGTGTGGGTGGCCACGCCGCCATGCCGCAAAAGGCGGTTGATACGACCGTGGTCGCCAGCCACATCGTGCTGGCCCTGCAAACCATCGTCAGCCGCAACATCGACCCGGTGCATCAGGTGGTGGTGTCAGTCACGTCATTTGAAACCAGTTCAAACGCGTTCAACGTTATTGCGCAAACCGTCAATCTGCGCGGCACGATCCGCACCCTTCAGGCCGAGGATCGAAAACTGGCCGAGGAACGTCTGATTAAAATCTCTGAAACCACGGCTGATGCCTTTGGCGCCGTGGCGCGGGTCAACCATATTAAGGGCTATCCGCCAATGGTTAATTCCCCCGAGCAAACCGAATTTGCCGCCGATGTGGCCCGTCAGGTGTCGGGTGATTGCGCCGATGCGCCCCTTGTGATGGGCGGTGAAGATTTCGCCTATTTGTTAGAGGCCCGCCCCGGCGCCTATATTCTGGTTGGTAACGGCGACACCGCCCCGGTTCATCACCCGGAATACAATTTCGATGATAATGTGATCCCGGCAGGCTGTTCATGGCTGGTCGGGGTGGTTGAAAACCGCATGCCGGCCGCCTGAACATGAAACCTTTCCTGATCCTGCAACTGCGCCCCGAAACCCAAGCCGCAGATGACGAATTTGCCGCCTTTTTGGCCAAGGGTGGCCTGCGCGCGGATCAGGTGCATCGCATTCGACTTGATCAGGCGGATATCCCGGATGATCTGAACCTTGATGACTACAGCGGGGTAATCGTCGGCGGCGGGCCGGGGTGTGTTTCTGATGACCCGGCTGACAAATCCCCGGTCGAAGCCCGGATTGAGGCGGCTGTTCTTGGCCTGATGCCTGAAATCACCGCGCGTGATTTCCCGTTTATGGGCTGTTGTTATGGGATTGGTGTGCTGGGCTTTCACCTTGGTGGGGATGTGTCCAAGGCCATGTACGGTGAAGAGGTCGGCGCAAGCACCTGCCAAATAACCCCCGATGGTGCAAATGATCCGCTTCTGGCGGGGTTGCCGCCAACGTTTGATGCGTTTGTTGGCCATAAAGAGGCAATGCAGGAATTGCCAAAGGGCTGCACCCACCTGTTGTCGTCGGCCCCGTGCCCCTATCAGATGGTGCGCTATGGCCAAAATGTCTATGCCACCCAGTTCCACCCAGAAGCAGACGGCGCAGGTTTTGAGGTGCGCATCGGTATTTACCGGCACCGGGGCTATTTCCCGCCGGATCAGGCCGATGAACTGATTGCAATGTGCCGGGCGGCAGATGTGCACGTGCCCGAACAGATATTGAAAAACTTTGTCACCAAATACCGGGATTAAGCAGAAAGGTTTCACCATGTGGGAAGAACGCTACAAAAATACTGACGGATATCTGTTTGGCACTGAACCGGCCAAATTCCTGCTGGAAAACCCGGGTTGGATCAGGGGCGGGCAAAACGTGCTGGTGGTGGCCGATGGTGAGGGGCGCAACAGCACCCATCTGGCCACACAGGGTGCAAATGTCACCGCCTTTGACCTGTCACCAACGGCGGTACAGCGTGCCCGAACCCTTGCCGCTGAACACGGGGCCAGTGTTAATTTCAACATTTCGGATTGGGACAGCTGGGACTGGGCTGCCCCCGCCTATGATCTTGTCGCCGCCATCTTCATTCAGTTCGCCGGCCCGTCAGAGCGGGGCAAGCAATTTGCCAACCTTAAACAGGCGGTTAAACCCGGTGGCGTGTTGATGCTGCACGGTTATCGCCCGGAACAGATTAATCTTGGCACCGGCGGCCCGCCTTTTGCCGAAAATATGTATACGTCGGAAATCCTGCAAGAATCTTTCGGCAAATGGCAGATCGAACGCCTTGCCAGCTATGAACGCGATGTTCAGGAAGGGCGCGGTCATTCTGGAAAATCCGCCCTGATCGACCTGATCGCACGTAAACCCGCCTAAGGCGCCCCGATCATCTTTCGTTAAATATCCCCGCCGGAGGCACCCGCGACCCGGCGCAGCCGGGGCGCAAAACCTAACATCCGGACCCGGCGCAGCCGGGGCGCAAACAATAACGCTACCCGCCGGTGTGGCTCATGTGGCGCGACATCTGGCCATCCCCGTCCTGACGGGAATAGTCAAAATCGTGGCCCTTGGGCTTGTTGGCAATCGCGGTCCGAATTGCAGCCACCAGTGGGGCATTGTCATCCGGGTTTTCGCGCAGGGCATCGCGTAATGCAGCGCGGTCTTCTTGACCCAAACACATATACAGCTCCCCCGTGCAGGTTAGCCGCACCCGGTTGCAGCTTTCGCAGAAATTATGGGACAGGGGCGTGATGAAACCGATCTTCTGACCGGTTTCTTCCAGCCGGACATAGCGCGCCGGGCCACCGGTACGCTCGCTCAACTCACTCAGGGTGTAATGCTCGCCCAATTGCGCACGCACATCCCCAAGGGGCCAGAATTGCCCAATTCTTTCAATGCCTTCCATGTCGCCCATTGGCATCACTTCGATCCAGGTCATATCCATGTCCCGATCTGCGCACCACTTGGTCAGGTCCAGTAATTCGTCTTCGTTAAAGCCACGCAGGGCCACCGCGTTGATCTTGATGCGCAGGCCCGCAGCCTGTGCGGCGTCGATGCCCTTGATCACCTGTGACAGGCGGCCCCAGCGTGTAACCCGTGCAAATTTTTCGTCATTCAGGGTGTCCAGTGACACATTCACCCGCTTGACCCCGGCAGCCGCCAGATCCTTGGCGAACCGGCTCAGTTGTGAACCATTGGTTGTCAGGGTCAGCTCCTGTAACGCCCCACTTTCCAGATGCCGGGCCATGGCGTCAAAAAACGTCATGATCCCACGGCGCACCAATGGTTCACCGCCGGTAATGCGCAGCTTTTTCACGCCCAGATTGATAAAGGCCGAACACATCCTGTCCAGTTCTTCCAGGCTGAGCAGTTCTTTCTTGGGCAGAAAGCTCATGTTTTCGGTCATGCAGTAAACGCAACGAAAATCACAGCGATCCGTAACCGAAACGCGTAGATAATTAACAGCCCGCTGAAAGGGATCGACCAGTGTATTTGTCATGGGCGTTAAACTAGCCCCGGTTAATTCCAGCCGCAAGGCCCCAGGGCGATTGATGCAGGTTCAATTTGTGGTTAGCCTGTGCATATGGAAAATATTCTTAGCAGATCACCGTTAATTCTTGCCGCCTTGTTGCTGGTTGGATGCACTGAAATCTTTGGCCCCGGTTCGGGGGACGCCACGGTGCGCCCGGTGGCGCGCCCGGATGTTCAGGCAATTGCCCCGCCTGCGGACGCCACCACAGCGGCCCAGTTTGACACCACAACTGACGCAGAACGTGAGGCTGCAAAAACCACATCCACCGCCAATGCCGAGGTCATGCTTGGGCGCACAATCGCGTCCCTTGGCAACCCGGCCAATCCGGGGTTCTGGTTGGAAACGCCATTGGTGTCCGGCCCCAAAAAAGGCCGCATCGTGGACCCCGCCAGCGGCAAGAGCGTTTCTGTTGACCTGATCCCAATTGACGGCCCTGCCACCGCCGGCAGCCGCATATCCCTGCCGGCCATGCGCCTGTTGGGTGTGTCCCTGACGGGCCTGCCCGAATTGATTGTTTATGCCGGATAGGGGCGATCGCCGCCTGATCCGCCAAACTGGCAACTGGGACGCCATGCACGCCGCCTTTCATTGGCGGGTGCCTGAATATTTCAACATTGCCACCGCCTGTTGTGACAGTTGGGCAAAGGGCGACCCGGACAGGTTGGCGATTATCCATGTATTGGCGGATGGGGGCGTGCAAAACTGGACCTATGGCCAGATAAAAGACGCCTCTGACCGGTTTGCCAATGTGTTGAAATCCGCCGGTGTCGGGCGGGGGGACCGGGTTGCGGTCTTGCTGGCCCAATGTCCCGAGGTGCTGATCACCCATTTTGCAGCGATGAAACTGGGGGCGGTGGTGTTGCCGCTGTTTACCCTGTTTGGCACTGACGCCCTGCGCTACCGCCTGTCAGACAGCGGTGCAAAGGTGGTGATCAGTGACGCGGGGAATATTGAAAAATTGTCGAACCTGGCTGGTGAACTTCCTGATTTGACAACTATTTTTTCCATTGGTGGGGCGGCTGATCCGGTGCGTGGCTTTTGGCCGGATATTGGGCGCGCCAGCCCGCACCTGACCCCGGTCAAAACCCGCGCCGATGACCCGGCTGTGTTAATCTATACCTCGGGCACCACAGGCCCGCCCAAGGGGGTGGTGCATGGGCACCGGTTCTTGCTGGGCCATCTGCCAGCCATTGAATGCCACCACGAAGGGTTTCCAAAACCGGGTGATGTGGGCTGGACCCCGGCAGATTGGGCGTGGATTGGCGGGCTGATGGATATGGCGATGCCGTGCCTTTATTTTGGGGTGCCGCTGGTTAGCCACAGAATGCGTAGGTTTGACCCGGATGGGGCCTTTGCCCTGATCAAACGCCACAACGCGCGCAACCTGTTCCTGCCGCCCACAGCACTAAAGCTGATGCGGCAGGCGGTGGTGCCGGGGGGGCTGAATATCCGTTCAATCAGCTCTGGCGGGGAAAGTCTTGGCGCGGATTTGCTGGACTGGGGGCGTGAAGAACTTGGCGCGCCGATAAATGAAATCTATGGCCAGACCGAATGCAATCTGGTGTTGTCGTCCTGTGCGGGGTCAATGGATGTGTGCCCCGGTTCGATGGGGCGGGCAATACCGGGTTTTGACGTTGAAATCATTGATGGAAACGGCGCGCCATTGCCCGCCGGTGAAATGGGTGAGATTGCGATAAAATCCCCCAATCCGGGGATGTTCCTGCGCTATCTTAACCGCCCCGAAGACACGGCGGCGAAATATGTGAATGGTTGGCTGAAAACCGGTGATTTGGGGGTGCGTGATGAAGATGGCTATTTCACCTTTGCCGCGCGTGGCGATGATGTGATTACCTCTGCCGGGTATAGGATCGGCCCGTCAGAGATTGAAAACTGCCTTACCAGTCACCCGGACGTGGTGATGGCGGCGGCAATTGGGGTGGCTGACCCGGTCAGAACACAAATTGTGCAGGCCTATGTTGTGCTGCGCGACGGGGCGGACTGGGCCGGGCTTGAGGAAAAACTGATTGCCCTTGTGCGCCAGAAAATATCGCCCCATGTGGCCCCAAAGCGGATTGAACCGATCGCGGCGATGCCAATGACCGCCACCGGGAAAATCATGCGCCGCGTGCTGCGCGATGATCAGATGGCTGGTTGATATATTACGGCTGGGGCAGGTGGCGCGCCGCCTCTTTGCGCGCGAACGGCTTCATTTTTTCACCATGTGCATCCAAAAAGGCCACAACGCGGGGGGCGTCATGTTTGGACAGGTCGCGCAGCCACCAGGCCACGGCCTTTTGGATAGACCCGTCCGGGTCGTCCACATAGCCAGCCGCCCAGCCCAGTATCCGGTCACGCGCCGCCAGCTCGGCCGGTTTTGGGTTGTTTTGTTTGGTCCATGGCAGGGTGAACACCAATGCGGCGCGCCGGGTCCAGACATGTTCTGACTGGGTCCAGAGTTCCACCTGATCCAGACGGCCGGGGTCTGCGTTCAGGCGTCGCTGCCCGGCCATTGCTGCGTGGTCTGCAATGGCCCAACTGTCAAAATCCGCCACCCATGACGCGATCAATGCCCATGCGCCGTCGTCCGGGCGCAGGCGCGCCTGCGTCAACAGCTTGGCAGCGGCCAGTCGGGCCTCAAATATATTTGTCTGCCACAGACCGTTGGCCAGTGTGACACGTTGGCCGACATCCAGTGATTGGCGCCAGGATTTCACCAGATCGTTGATGTCGGGGTTGGCCACGCCCAGATAGGGGCGATCAACCTTGTGATAGGCGGCCATTTCCGCGTCACGTCCGGGTTGCGCAAGGGCGCGCAACTGGGCCAGTGCGTCTTGCGGTGTCATTCTACCGTCACGGATTTGGCCAGATTTCGCGGCTGATCCACGTCCGTGCCTTTGGCCACGGCCACATGATAGGCCAGCAATTGTGCCGGAACTGCGTAAAGGATTGGCGCGAATAATTCGGGAACCGCGGGCATTAGCAGGCTGTCCCAGACACCCTGACCGGCCTCTTTTGCGCCCTTGGCGTCGGTGATCAGCAAAACCTTGCCTTCACGCGCCATGACTTCCTGCATGTTGGAAATTGTCTTTTCAAACAGGGCGTCACGGGGGGCCATTACGATCACCGGAACCGCGTCATCCACCAGTGCAATCGGCCCGTGTTTCAATTCACCAGAGGCATAGCCTTCTGCATGTATATAACTGATTTCTTTAAGTTTTAGCGCACCTTCCAGGGCCAGTGGGTACATCTGGCCGCGCCCTAAAAACAGCACGTCGCGGGCCTGGGCCACATGGCGTGCCACCCGCGCGATATCGCCGGATTGTTCCAGCGCCAGGTTGAACAGACCCGGCAGGCTGCGCAGATCTGACAGGTGGTCTGACAGGGTTGCGGCGTCAATTTCACCACGATCATGGGCGGCCTTTAGGGCCAGTACGGACAGCACCGTCAACTGACATGTGAAGGCCTTGGTGGATGCAACGCCAATTTCCGTGCCCGCCAGAATCGGCAGGGCCAGATCACTTTCGCGCGCGATGGAACTTTCAGCCACATTGACCACGGCCGTGATGTTTGCAGCCTTGCCCGCCATATAGCGCAGCGCCGCCAGCGTATCGGCGGTTTCACCCGACTGGCTAACAAAAACCGCCAACGTGCGTTCACTGACCGGTGGTTCGCGATAGCGGAATTCGGATGCTACATCGACCTCAACCGGCAGGCGCGCGATGCGTTCAAACCAGTATTTCGCCGTGACGCAGGCATAATAGGCCGTGCCACAGGCCACCATGACGATGCGGTCAAATTTACTGAAATCCAGCCCTTCACCGGGAAGATTGATAGAATTGCCATCTGCCGACAGGTAATGGTTGATTGCCTCGCCCAGTACTGTGGGTTGCTCGGCAATTTCCTTGGCCATGAAATGTTTATGGCCGCCCTTGTCGATCTGGGCGGCATCAATCTGAATTGTGCGCATGTCCCGATTTGCCAGATTTCCGGCGGCGTCAAATATTTCAACGCTGGTGCGGGTGACGACGGCCCAGTCGCCTTCTTCAAGATAGGTGATCTGATCGGTCATTGGTGACAGGGCGATTGCATCAGACCCAACAAACATTTCCCCCTGACCGTGACCAATTGCCAGCGGCGAGCCCTTTCGCGCCGCGATCAGCAGATCGTCCTGGCCCTGAAACAAAAAGCACAGGGCGAATGCGCCGTGCAGGCGGGCGATGGTTTGTTCGGCGGCGTCGCGCGGGGCAAGCCCCTGATCCATATAGTGTTGCGCCAAAAGGGCGACGGTTTCGGTGTCGGTGTCGGTTTGAAATTTATACCCCTTGGCGGCCAGATCATCACGCAGTTCGCGAAAGTTTTCGATAATGCCGTTGTGGACAACGGCCACCGGCCCGGCCCGGTGGGGGTGGGCGTTGGTGATAGTGGGGGCGCCGTGGGTGGCCCATCTGGTGTGGCCGATGCCCGCCTTGCCGGCCAGAGGTTCATGCACCAAAAGATCCGACAGGTTCACCAGCTTGCCAATGGCGCGCCGCCGGGCAAGGGATTTGTCTGCGTCAACCGTGGCGATACCTGCGCTGTCATAGCCGCGATATTCCAGCCGCTTCAGGGCCTCTACAAGGATCGGTGCCGCTTCATGGTCCGACAATATACCTACAATACCACACATTTTTTCTACCCTTTGCCCTTTAGAACCTTAGCAGACTTTAACTTTTCGAACAATTTCCGTGCCAGCCCCGGTTTTATCACTTGCTCGGATCGTTCAATCGCCAGTGCACCATCGGGGACGTCCTGACTGATGACTGAGCCGCTGGCGGTCATGGCCTCATCGCCCACGGTGACGGGGGCGATCAACATGGTGTCAGACCCGATAAAGGCACGCTTGCCGATCACTGTGCGGTGCTTGCCCACACCATCATAATTGCAGGTAACGGTACCCGCGCCGATGTTGGTTTCATCCCCAATCTCTGCGTCACCGATATAGCTGAGATGCCCGATTTTGGCCCCTTCGCCGATTTGCGAGTTTTTGATTTCAACGAAATTTCCCACATGGGCGTCATTGGCCAATTCGGCCCCCGGACGCAGGCGGGCAAACGGGCCAACCCCGGAACGCCCCCCCAGATGGCAGCCTTCCAGATGGCTAAAGGCGCGCACAGTGGCACCGGTTTCCACCGTAACACCGGGGCCAAAAATCACGTTGGGTTCAACGATCACATCGCGCCCAAGAACGGTATCCAGCGAAAAGAAAACCGTGTCTGGCGCGACCAGCGTGACCCCGTCATCCAACGCCTGCAAACGGGCGCGCGCCTGAAAGGCGGCCTCGGCCTTTGCCAGTTCGGGGCGACTGTTGATGCCAAGGGTTTCGGTTTCATCACAACTGACAGCGGTGGCACTTAACCCACGTTTTTGGGCGACCTCGACAATGTCGGTCAGATAATATTCACCGCTGGCGTTCGTATTGCCAACGTCATCCAGCAGATCGAAAATCAACCCGGCCGGGGCCATTTTTATACCGCTGTTACACAGGGTGATTTCACGCTCAGCGGGGGTTGCATCCTTGAATTCAACGATCCGTTCAAGGTTGGGGCCATCCATCACCAACCGGCCATAACGCCCCGGATCGGCTGCCTTGAACCCCAGCACGACGATATCGTGTTTTGCCCGCGCCTTGGCCATTTCTTCCAGCGTTTCAGGGCGCACAAATGGCGTGTCACCGTATAAAACAACAACGTCACCTTCAAACCCGGCCAAAACCGCACGTGCCTGCAAAACGGCGTGACCAGTGCCAAGCTGTTCTTTTTGTTCAACAACAATCACATCCGGGTCCATCGCCAGTGCTTCGGCCCTGACCGCATCGCCGCCATGACCAACCACCAGCACGGTTTTTTCTGCGTCCAGCGTGCGGGCCGCAGCCAAAGCATGGGCAAACAGCGGCACACCGGCAAGTTTATGTAAAACCTTCGGAAGATCCGAATTCATCCGGGTTCCCTGTCCTGCGGCAAGTACGATTAGGGCTGTGGGCATGGTTTGCTCATTTATAAAAAGGGTTAAGGTCTTTTAGCGTTTGCAACTGTCCGGGCAAGGGCGATAGTTATCAAAAGTTTTTTCAACAGGTTTCAGTGACCGGCAAACAACCGCCGGGGGGGGGTGAAATGCGTACTGTAATTTTTGATCTAGATGGCACGTTGGCCAACACATCCGGCGACCTGATCGCGGCGGCTAACATCTGCCTTCGCGACCTTGGGGTCGGGGAAATGTTAGACCTAGAAACAGATCAGGGGGTGGCGATGAAGGCAATAAAACCCCTGTTGCGCCTTGGGCTTGACCGGGCAGAATTTACCTATGATGAAAGTGCTTTGCACGAATATTATGATGCAACATTAAAGGCTTATGGGGAAAATATTTCCAATCATACCTATTTTTACCCAGGGGCGCTGGACGCCATCGAAAACCTGAAATCAGATGGCTATGCCGTGGGTATATGCACAAATAAACCGATCGGTTTGGCTGAAAGCATGCTTCGTAGTTTTGGGCTGCAAAATACATTTAATTCGATGATAGGCGCCGGTAGCCTTGCGGTGAAAAAGCCGGACCCAGAGGCATTTATTCAAACAGTTAAACGTGCAAATGGTAATTTGGCAAAGTCGGTGCTGATTGGTGATACCGTTACCGACCTGGAAACAGCGCGCGGCGCGGGCATTCCGTCAGTTTTGGTCACTTTTGGGCCCGACGGGCATGGTGTGGCGGGGCTAAACCCCGATGCATTGCTGGATCACTATGATGATCTGGGGGTGCTGGTTGCCCGCCTGATAGGCTAATAAATCGGCCCGAAACATCACCGCTGTTGACCCAACCCCTGCCTTTGGGCTAAATAAATGAACGTTCGTTCAATAAATGGCAGGAGACAGCAATGTTCACCGCAACCATGCAGTTTGACCTTGGTGATGACGTTAACGCGTTGCGCGATATGGTGCATCGCTGGGCGCAGGACCGGGTGAAACCGATGGCCGCCGGGATTGACAGCCGCAATGAATTCCCCCCCGAGCTTTGGCGTGAAATGGGTGAACTTGGCCTGCTTGGCGTTACGGTGGCACCGGAATTTGGCGGGGCGGGAATGGGGTATCTGGCCCATGTGGTTGTGGTGGAAGAAATTGCGCGCGCCAGTGCGTCTGTGTCCCTGTCATATGGCGCCCATTCCAACCTGTGTGTGAACCAGATCCACCTGAATGGCACGGCTGAGCAAAAACAGAAATATCTGCCCGGTCTGGTGTCTGGCGAACATGTTGGCGCACTGGCCATGTCCGAGGCCGGGGCCGGTTCTGACGTGGTGTCGATGAAGCTGCGGGCCGAAAAGCGCAATGATTGCTATGTGTTAAATGGCACGAAATACTGGATCACCAACGGGCCGGACGCCGATACACTGGTGGTTTATGCCAAAACTGACCCGGATGCGGGCAGCCGTGGCATGACGGCCTTTATCGTTGAAAAGTCTATGCACGGTTTTTCCACATCACCCCATTTTGACAAGCTGGGAATGCGCGGGTCAAACACGGCTGAGCTGATTTTTGACGATGTTGAGGTGCCTTTTGAAAACGTGCTGGGTGAAGAAGGGTGCGGCGTTGCCGTATTGATGAGCGGGCTGGATTATGAACGTGTGGTTCTGTCAGCCATCGGTTCGGGCATCATGGCCGCCTGTCTGGATGAGGTAATGCCCTATGTGTCTGAACGTAAACAATTTGGCCAACCTGTTGGAAACTTTCAACTAATGCAGGGTAAAATCGCCGATATGTATACGTCGATGAACACCGCGCGCGCCTATGTGTACGAAGTCGCCAAAGCCTGTGATCGTGGGCAAGTCACCCGTCAGGATGCGGCGGCCTGTGTGCTGTATTCGTCAGAAGAGGCAATGAAAGTTGCCCATCAGGCGGTGCAGGCCATGGGGGGAACCGGGTTCATGAATGACAGTGCCGTGGCGCGGATTTTCCGCGATGCCAAGCTGATGGAAATTGGCGCAGGAACATCAGAAATTCGTCGGATGCTGATCGGACGTGAAATGATGGGGGCGATGGTTTGAGCCGGATAGTTTCTAAATATATTGCCGGGACTGAGACAGCGGCCACATACCGTGCGGCGCATTCCCAATTGCTGGAAAACATAGCGCGGGTGGCCGCACAGGCCGCACAGGGTGGCAGTGAAAAGGCCCGTGCGCGCCACCTGTCGCGGGGAAAAATGCTGCCCCGTGAACGTGTTGCCAATCTTTTGGACCCCGGCAGCCCTTTTTTGGAAATTGGCGCGACGGCGGCCCATGATATGTATGATGGGGCTGCGCCCTCGGCCGGGGTGATTGCCGGGATCGGGCAGGTGCTGGGCCATGATGTGATGGTGATCTGCAATGATGCCACCGTTAAGGGCGGCACCTATTTTCCGATGACGGTGAAAAAGCACCTTCGCGCGCAGGAAATCGCGCAAGAATGCCACCTGACTTGTATTTATCTGGTGGATAGCGGTGGCGCGAACCTGCCCAATCAGGACGAAGTCTTCCCGGATCGCGACCATTTTGGCCGTATTTTTTACAATCAGGCAAGGATGAGCGCGCAATCCATCCCGCAGATTGCCGTCGTCATGGGGTCGTGTACAGCTGGCGGGGCCTATGTGCCGGCGATGTCGGATGTAACGATCATTGTGAAGGAACAGGGCACCATTTTTCTGGCCGGGCCACCACTGGTCAAGGCGGCCACCGGTGAAGTGGTTAGCGCCGAAGATCTGGGTGGTGGGGATGTTCACACCCGCCTGTCCGGTGTGGCCGATTATCTGGCTGAGGATGACGCGCACGCGCTGGCACTGGCGCGCCGGGCTGTTGGCAATTTGAACCTGAAAAAGCACGAAAACGTTCAGTATCAACCGGTTGAAGACCCAGCCTATGACCCGGAGGAGCTGTTTTCACTGGTCCCGCCGGATCTGCGCACCCCCTATGATGTGCGTGAAGTGATTGCGCGGATTGTGGATGGGTCACGCTTTGATGAATTCAAGCCCCGCTTTGGTCAGACGCTGGTGTGTGGGTTTGCCCATGTGCTGGGTTGTCCGGTCGGGATTGTTGCCAACAATGGCGTGCTGGTATCGGACGCCGCCCAAAAGGGTGCGCATTTTGTGCAGCTTTGTTCAAAGCGGCGTATCCCATTGATATTTTTGCAAAACACCACCGGGTTCATGGTGGGGCAGGCGTCAGAAAATGGCGGTATTGCGCGCCACGGTGCCAAGATGGTGACGGCGGTGGCCAGCACCAATGTGCCCAAGATCACGATTATTCTGGGTGGGTCGTTCGGGGCTGGCAATTACGGCATGGCCGGTCGGTCCTATCAGCCGCGGTTTTTATGGAGCTGGCCAAATTCGCGGATTTCGGTGATGGGGGGC
>DAOURA010000121.1 GCA_030625325.1 Marinosulfonomonas sp. | reverse complement strand
CGCCATGCGCGCGGCGGTATCGGCCAAACCCTGCGATGTGATGCCAAGGGCGTCCAGCACCACCAGCGCCTTGCGCATTTTTATACGGTCGTATTTGGGGTCTTCGTTGCTGGGGTCATCAACCCATGTCACGCCACGCTGATCCAGATATGCGCGCAATTCATTTCGGCGCACCGACAACAGCGGGCGCAGCCATCGCACCCCTTGTGCCCGCCGCACCGGCGCCATTGCCGCCAGACCGTCAACACCCGCCCCACGCGCCAGACGCATCAGAACCGTTTCGCCCTGATCATCCTGCGTGTGACCAAGGGCAATATCGCCGATCCCGTTTTGCGCCGCCCAGCCTGACATTAACCCATAACGGGCCTGCCGCGCCTGATCTTGCAGGTTTCCCTGCCGGTCCCAGCCCGTCCAATGCAAAATATCATGTTTCACCCCAAGGGCGGCGCATTGAACGCCGACACCTTGGGCCTCGGATGCGGATGCATCGCGCAAGCCATGGTCAACACTAACAGCGCGAATTTCGCGCCTGTAACGCCCGGCCCAGTCGGCCAGTAAATGCAAAAGGGCGGTTGAATCACTGCCCCCCGACACGGCCACGCCAATGGCAGGCCCCGGCCCGCCACCAAACTGTTCGTCAAAGACTATGTCGACCGCAGCCGCCAGGGTCAGGGGCAACTAAGATCCTGCATCGCAATCCGGGCCTGTTCCACTGCGGGCGCACCGGCAAAGCGTACCGCAACTTCACCCAGTGAAATGCAGGCCTCATTTATCTGTCCCAGACCACCCAGCGAAACCCCCAGCCCCAGCAGGGCATCAGGGGAACGCGACCCATTGGGAGAACCTGAAAAACTTTCCAGATAGGCACGCGCCGCATTGGCGGTGTCGCCCATACCAAACAGGGCCTGACCACGGAAATAATGCGCCTCAGCACTTAGCGGACCACCGGTATAATTGTCTGTAAACGCCCCAAAAAGTTGGGCGGCGGCTGCGTAATCTTTCCCGTCAAGGGCGGCGCGCGCGCGGTCAAAATCCACCTGCTCACCCATCGCCAATTCAGGCACGGTGGTATTGTTTGGGGTGGTCACATCCGTGATCGATGTGTCCACATCGCCGCCAAGGGTGGTGGTTTCACCAAGCTGACCAAGGTCACCACCTTCCAGTTCAACCAGCCGGAATTCCAGATCCCCCACCCGGTTGGTGCCGTCACTTACAACCCGGTTGATCCGGTTTTCCAACTGCTCGGTCTTGGATGTCAGGCGCACAAGTTCTGCTTCGATCTGGTTGATACGTTCCAGTGCCGTGCCGCCCCCAAGGGGGGCATTGGCCCCGCCGGTGGTTGACAGCTCGCGCTTTAGGCGTTGCAAGTCCACATACAGAATTGACAGTTCCTGACGAATGTCGGCCAGCGTTTCGTCCTGCGCGCGCGCCGGTGCACCAAGCATCAGCCCGGCCCACAGCACCAGAAAAACCACGCCTAAACGACCCACGCGCGCCCCCATAATCAGCTAAGACCAGCAGCGGCGACAACAGTCACTGCGCGGCGATTTTGCGAATAACAGGCTTCTTCGGAACAGATCGCGATTGGGCGTTCCTTACCAAGGGGCAGCGATTTCAGGCGCGCCGGGGAAACCCCGCGACTAACCAGATATTCGATCGCTGAATTGGCGCGTCGCCCGCTTAGGGCAAGGTTATAGGCCGATGTGCCCTGTTCGTCGGCATGCCCTTCAACCACGGCACTGAATTCACCGTTATTCATCAGCCAGACGGCCTGTTCATTCAAAATTTTCGTGGCTTCAGTGGTCAGGGTGTGCTGGTCAACCAGAAACAACACCCGGTCCCCAATGGATTGCTGAAAATAGGCCACAGTGGTGGGATCACTGACGTCACCCGTGCCGCCCGCGCCACCGGCCCCGGTGCCACCGGCACCAAAGCCACCGTTGTTTGTACAGGCCGACAGAAAAACTGCCGCCGCTATCAAAATTGCTTTGCTGTTAAGTTTCATCTGGGTTTTCCCATTTTTGGTTTTTGCTCGATTATCGCCATTCTAACACCATCGGTGAATTTTGGAAATGCGCCCTATTTCAACAGGGGTGACCACGCCGGATCAGACGCCGCCCCTTCGGTTGACACCCGGCGCAGGTTGCGCCCGGTGATATCCACCGAATAAAGTGCGCGCGCGCCCGCCGCGCCCTTACTTTCGCGGGTGAACATGATCACCCGCCCATTTGGGGACCATGTTGGCCCTTCGTCCAGAAAGGACGCCGTTAACAGGCGTTCTTCTGATCCATCCGTGCGCATCACGCCGATATGAAACCGCCCGTTGGCCTGTTTGGTAAAGGCAATCAGATCGCCGCGCGGCGACCAGACCGGGGTGCCATAGCGCCCCTTGCCAAAGCTAATCCGGGTGGCTTCACCACCATTTGCGCCCATCACATACAATTGCTGGGTGCCGCTGCGGTCACTTTCAAAGACAATCCGTTTGCCATCGGGCGAAAAGCCCGGCGCGGTTTCAATTGCGGGTGTCGATGTCAGGCGCTGTAAATCCCCACCATTCACAGTGGTTTTATAAATATCCGTATTGCCGCCCTGCGACAGGGACAAAACAACCGTATTGCCGTCCGGCCCGAACCGGGGCGCAAATGTCAGCGCCTCGGCCTGCACATCAAGTGCGCGCCGTTTAACCGTGCCAACGTTTAAAATATTCACACGCGGGAAACCAGTTTCATAACTGGTATAAAGCACCCGGTCGCCAGCGGGTGAAAACCGCGGGGCCAGCACAATCGCACTGGCGTCCGTCAGGTATTGCAGGTTTGCCCCGTCATAATCCATCACCGCCAGACGTTTCAGGCGTTTATTTTTGGGGCCGCTTTCAGACACGAACACCACACGACTGTCAAAATAACCGCCTTCGCCGGTGATCCGGCTGTACACCACATCTGCCACTTTATGGGCGATGCGCCGCCAACTGCCGGTGGTACCGCCAAATTGCAAACCATCGCCCAGTGGCGTGTCCGAAAACACATCAAACACCCGGAATTTCACTGTCATACGGCCGTCACTGGCCACGCTGACCGCACCACTTACCAGCGCTTGTGCATTGATCGCCTTCCAGTCGGAATACTGCACCGGGCTGGAAAAACTGGTGATTTGGGAAATAAACGCATCATGGGGAATTTCCCGAAACAGGCCCGTACCACTCAGATCCGAAGCAATCACCCGCGCGATATTAACGGCCACATCCTGCGCGGCCGGATTTTCGGCTATGAAATCGGGAACCGCCACCGGCAGGGGCTCAATCACACCTTCGGTTATTTCAATGCGCAAGGGGCCATTCTGGGCAGTGGCAATCTGGGCTGCACATAGGCACACCAAGGCCAGGGTCACGGATTTAATCAGTCTCATTTGATCCTCATCTTTTCGGGATTAAACGTCATTTCAATATCCTGCCATTGTGAATATTTCTCAACCGGCAGATCGTATCCTTTTGCGCCACACCTTATGATGGCGCGCCGCGCCGCCGCAAATGCCTGCCCCGCGGCCCCGTCAGAGCCACCGGAAAATGACAGCATCTTGATTGAACCGGTGTCGGGGCGCCCGTCGCGCCCCATTGCGACCGCAACCACCACGGTGGTGGAAATTGCTTCGCTCGACAGTGATCCGACGTTCCAGCATTTTTGAACAGCCACCCGCAGCCCTTCTTTTTCACCCCCGGTCAGGGGGGGGCCGGTCGGGCGTGCCGGGGGCGAAGGTGTCGTGCTTGCAACGGCCTCGGCCACCGCATCGGCCACCGCATCACTGGGCGGGGTCGGGTCTTGTGCCACCACCGGATCAGGGCGTGCCGGGCGCGCGGTGGGGCGCATGGAGCGAACCGGCGCTGCACTGGCCGGGGTTTCTGCCTCGGTCACAATTTCTGTTGCGGCCTCCTGGGGCGCTGTGGCCGGGGTTTCCTCAGAAATGGTTTCGGCTGTTTCATCGGGGGCAACGGGGGGTGTTTCTGTTTCAGCAACCTCGGTATCGGGTTCCGGCGCTGCGGCAGGTTCGGGTGCCACCCGTGGTGCCGGCGCAGGTGTTGCAACCTCATCCGGCTCGGCAATTACGGGCGGGGTTTCCAGAACTGGGGGTGTTGGAATGACGGGTTGTTCCTCGTCCTCAACGGGGGGCTCGGGGGCCACTTCTGGCTCTGGCGGGGACACGTCCAGTTCAGGGGCGGCCACCTCATCGGGAACCGGCAAAACTGGTGGTTCATCCGGGGTGGGGGCGACTTCGGGCGCGGTGTCCTCTGGTGTTGCTTCAACCGGCTGTGGATCATCAAACTGCACGACCGGGGGCACATCTGGCGGGGTCAGGGCCGCAAATTCCGCCATGGTGATCAACGACACGTCAGTGGCCTGTAATGGCACAGGTTTTTCCGTGCTTAGGAAAAACCCGCCAAAAAGCGCCCACAGGATGAAAAACCCGTGCCCGATCCCGGAAATATATGTGCCGCTTTTCAAGCCCCGTCACCTTACCCGTCACGCCCGTCTGCCGCGCCGCCGTCCAACGTCGGACCACCGGTGTCCGTCACCAACCCAATATTGTTGAAACCACCGGCATTCAGCGCGCCCATTACCTGCATCACCCGCGCATAGGGAATGGCCCCATCAGCACGCAGGAATATCTTGTTATCAACCCGCTCCACCGCGATGGCGCGCAGCTTATTGATCAGCTCCGCAGGTGCAGTTTCAGTGGTTTGTATCATCAGCCCACCATCGGCTGTTAACGTCACCGTCAGCGGTTCGTCCTGCCCCATCGACAGCGCCCCGGCGGCGGTTTTGGGCAATGCAACCGGCACCCCAACAGTCACCAGCGGGGCCGCAACCATGAAAATGATCAGCAACACCAGCATCACATCCACAAAAGGCGTGATGTTAATCTCACTCATCGTATGGACATCCTGACTGCGTCGCCGCCTGCGCCGCCGCCCGCCACCTGGCCCCTGAACTACACCCGCGCCCATATCAACTATCCAACTGGCGGCTCAGGATGGTGGCAAACTCATCGGCAAATGCTTCGTATCCACCAATAATCTGGCCACTGTCCGCCGACAGCTTATTGTAAAAAATCACCGCTGGAATGGCCGCAAACAGCCCCATTCCGGTGGCCAGCAAAGCCTCGGCGATGCCGGGCGCAACCACCGCAAGATTTGTGCTTTGCTGTTGGGCTATCTCAATAAAGGCGTTCATGATGCCCCAGACCGTTCCGAACAGCCCGACAAACGGCGCGGTTGATCCAACGGTCGCCAAAAATGACATGCCCTTGCCCAGACCCTCGGCCTCTTTGGCGATGGCGACATCCATGGACCGGTCAATGCGGGCCTGCGCCCCTGCAATCAAACCACCGTCACCACGGTGGCTGCGCTTCCATTCCAACATACCTGCGGCGAATATCTTTTCAGATGCCCCGGTTGGCGCACCTTCTATCTGCACATACAGTTCATCCAGTGGTTCACCCGACCAGAACGCCGTATCAAATTCACCGGAACTGGTGCGCGCCTTGCGAAAATTAAGGTGCTTTTGAACAATGATTGCCCAAGACCAGAATGATGAAAGGATCAGCAGAACCATCACCAGCTTAACCGTGAATGCTGCGCGTAAAAACAGCGCCAGAAAAGAGAAATCAATCTCCTGCGCTATCGCTAGGGTTTGCGTATCCATGTTACCTGCTCAGTTAAGGGGTCGTCTTGATGCGACCCTGTTATTGCGAAGGCTAACGCAAATTCACTGCAAATGCCAATAGATGCGCGTGCAACAGGTGGCCCAGACTGCTGATTATTGCAAACTTCGGCGAATATTCGCTGGAATGCGGGCCGGCCGGCCAGTATCGGCCAAGGCCACAAGGGTCACAACCGATGCAAACAGCACCCGCCCGGCACAATATATGTCCTGTTGCAACACAATGCGTGCGCCCGTAACCGCCTTGGGTGTTGTGTGAACACATAACTTGTCATCAAATTGTGCAGGGGCCAGATAATCCGCCTCAACCCGGCGCACGGCAAATACGATGCCCTCGCCATCCTTCAATGCCCGCTGATCAATGCCCAGTTCGCGGATGAATTCGGTGCGCGCCCGTTCAATGAATTTCAGGTAATTGGCGTAATAGACAATTCCCGCCAAATCGGTGTCTTCATAATACACCCGCAGATCAAAGTGATGGGTCATTCGCCCACCCCCATGCGTGCAAACAGGCGCAAAGCATGCGCGCCATCCTGCGCCGCGCCCGGCAGCACCGGATCATAGGCCGCCCGGATAAGGGCCGCAATTTCAGGGCGCAAAACCTCGGATCCACCGGCAAGCGCAAGTGGCGACACCTTGGAAAACGCCTTTGGCCCCCACAGCAACATCACCTGAACCACCTGCGCCAGCGCCAGTGCCTCGGCTGGCATATCCGCCAGCACCTGATCCATACGTAAAAACACAAACGCCGCCCGGATTGATCCGTCTTTCTCAAACCGGAACAGACGGTACTGATTGGCCCCACCTGCCTGCAATTTTGGCACCAGTGCCGCCATTTCAGGGATCAGATGATCCAGATCCGGCACATCCAACAGCTCATCCCAATCACGCAGGAAAAACACCATCATGTTGGCCCCCATCTCGGGGTCATTTTCGGCCATCTGGTGTCCGGCCATTGCCACCACAACCTCAATCGCCCCCTTGACCACCGACAGGGTTTCATCGTTCACGCCAAATACAATCGGCACAATGGGCCGCCCCCAGCGGGCAAAACGATATTCGCCGCCCTTACCCTCAAAATGGGCCTGAACCTGTTCAGGTGTCATTTACCCGCCTTCTTTTTCGTCAAAATATCCCCGCCGGAGGCCAGTACATTTTTCCCACTACTTACCAAACATATCGCCCTGCCCCGGTGCTTTTG
>DAOURA010000166.1 GCA_030625325.1 Marinosulfonomonas sp. | reverse complement strand
GAATGCACCCCGTCCAGCCCGGATGCGGTGTTGAACTGCCCCTGATCAGCATCTCGATACACCCGCCCAAGGCCCAGCCCAAGGGACCAGCCCTTTGGGTCATACCGGGTCCATTTCATGCCAACCGTGGCGCGCGCCCCGGTTTCATAACGGTCTTCGCCGGGAAAACGGGATATTGAAAAAAGATTACCGTCGTCAAATTCAACAAAGGTGCTGTCTTCGTTTGGCACATCCGCCCCAAGGACATCGGACCATGCCAAATGGATGACCGGTTCAAGAACCATTCCTGCCCCGTTCCGCCCGGTTTTCAACAGTGGCCAGCGCAATTCAATTTCACCTGCCGGGGTCAGGAATGCCTGGGTTGGGCTAAAGGACGTATCCTGGGTAATAAGATAGGCATCGGCCGTTAATTCAACCCCAATCCGCCCGACCATACCGTTGGAAAATACCGTACTGTTGCCCCAGTTCAGGCGTCCGTTGAAATGGGCGACATCGCGGCCAAGATGGTCAACGCTTGATGCTCGCTGATACCCTTCCAGCCCAAGGGACCAGATGCCCTGACCACCAAGGCCCCGTGGAAAGAACCGTTTTTCGTACAACAATTCCCCTTGCAGGTTTGGCAATTGATCATCAATTGCCATGCTGGCCCCGCGCAGGGTTGTGTAATGGATCAGGTTCCCGTTGAAATAGTCGTTTTGCCGGGTGCGGGTGATGTTGATTTCGTCGTCCAGCCGGCTTTTGCCGGAATAGCCGTAAGCAGATAAAAACGCCGGGTCAGAGACCTGTTCAAAACCGAACGTTAATTTGAAATCTTTTGGTAAGGTGAAATTGCCACTGCCAAACAGATAAGAACGGGTCACCCCCGGTTGCAGCTGGTCCCGTGCGATCGCGCCATCCAGCTGAATTCGTCCCGTCTTAAAGGCCTGCCGATAGCGCATTTCAAGTGCGCCAGAGCTAGCCGAAACAAAGGGGGTCAGTGTAATATCGGCATGCTTCCCAAGGGGGATGAAATATGGAAGTTTCAGGCCGGGGCCAAGCTTGCTGGTGTCACTATATACCGGCTTCAAAAATCCCTTGGCCCGCTTGTTTGTCGGGTCAGGCAGGCGCAGGCGAGGCAGGTAAAATATGGGAACACCGCCAACGCGCAATTGGGCATTTTCAAAGTAAAGCTGGCGTTCTTTTTGATCGTGGATGATCTTGGTGGACCGAATTTCCCAAAGCGGTGCCTTGGCCCCCTTACAGACCCTGCACGACGATGCGACCGATTTATAAAGTTGCGTATAACGCCCGTCTACCCTGTTGATTTCCACGGCGGCGATCTGCAACTGTCGATCCAGCACCATGCGCGCGCTTTTCAAAATGCCATTTTTCAGGTCGCGGTCCAGTTCGGCGGCACTGGCCAGAAACAGCGTTTCATCACCCTGTATCAGGGTGATAGGCCCTTCAATTTTCAGGGTGCCGGTGACGGAATTATAGATCAGGCGGCTTGCTGTCAGGCGGGCGGTATCGGTCAGGATTTCAACATGCCCGGATGCGACCAGTGAATCATTTGCTTCAATGCGGATCTGATCCGCCAGCAGGCTTGCGACCTGTGCAATGGCGACCTGTGGCCCGCCAATGAAAAGCAGGCCAAACGCCAACAGATGAAGAAAACGCATGGTCAGCCTTCCTCCAGATGCAGTAATAATCCAAGGGATAGCATGATGCCGGCAATCGGTGGCGCCCATGCGGCCAGCATTATTGGGATTTGGCCGTTTTCACCCAGAATTTGGGCGAAGTTGCGAATAAAGTAGATACCAAACCCCAGCATTATCGCAAAAAGAACCATGATGCCGGTATGCCCAAATCGGGTGTGGCGCATGGTAAATGCAGCCCCGATCATCACCATGGTGACCAGAAGAATTGGCTTGGCCAATTCTGTTTGCAGCCAAACCTGATGGCGGCGCGCCGAAAACCCGGCCCGTTCCAAACGTTCAATAAAGGCGGGCAGTTCCCAGATTGGAACAGATAAAGGTGAACCAAACCCATCACGAATTTGATCGGCGGTCAGGTCCGAAGGAATTTCAATCTCGGCTGTTTGCACCGCGCCTATTTCGGCGTTTTCCCCGGCAACAAAGCGCCATTCCTTTACCCCCTTGGCAAGCCACGCCCCAGGTTGCAATCGCGCGCTGTCAGCTTCAATACGATAGCTGGGCTGACCGTCTGGGTTGAACCCGATGAAGGTTACAGAAAATAGTTTTGTCCCATCCAGATTGGACCGCCGGGCCCTGATGACGGTCTGGCCGGATTGTGATTTTTGTCGCAACCACAGGCCGTCGCGGGAAACGGAAAGAATTGATGTGGTTCCCTTTTTGTAACGGTTTTCCAGAATCTCGTATTGTTTGGATGTGGCGGCCACAATTGGGTTCAGTAAACCGATGACCGCAAAACCAACAACTAACACCACGGTTATCGGTGATACCAAACTGCGAAGGGCGGAACGTCCAGCCGCGCGGGTGACAACCAGTTCACTGGTTTTTGCAAGGCTGAGAAACATACTAATGCTTGAAAGAATAACGATCAAAGGAAAGATATCATAAATATTATGGGGAACCCTAAGGGCCGTCATTCGGAAGACCTCAACAAATCCAATTTTATGGCTGCCGAAAACTCGTAATATTTCGATCATTTCCAGGATAACAGCAAGCAAAAGGAAAATTGCGGTGACTGCTAAAAGGTTAGTGGTGAAACGCCGGGCAAAATACAGGTACAGCTTCATGGGACACCCCGCCGGGAGCGTCGGAAAAATATGGCAGGTTTGGTTGAAAGCCAAAGCATACCCAAAGCCACCAGCCCCCCCAAGAGGGAAGAAAAATAGACCAACGGCCATTTGGCGGCGTCATGGCGGGCCAGATCAATCATGAAATTGTCCAGCATTTTGATGGCGACCAAAATAACGATAGCGATCAGTATTTGCTTCCAAAGGCTGAACCGGCTGTAGCCGCCCATTAAAATGGCCGAAAACCCGACAAGTGATACGACAATGCACAATAATGCTTGTGAAAATCGTTCATGCCCCTGTTGCAGAAAAACTGAAGCGGATGATTTGGTGGCTTTCAGGTCTTTTTTGCTGGGCCATAAAAGGGCAGAAGTGGCCAATTGATTTGGTTTTAACGTTTTTGCACGGGTGGTAGACATCACTGAATCCATATCAAACGTGAATTCAGAAAAGCGGGTGATTGAAAGAGTGTTCTGGTCAAGTTGTAATCGCTGCGCCATGCCGTCAAACATGACGAGGGTTGGCGCGCTTTCGCCTTTTGTCAGAATTCCACGTTGTGCGATATATGTAATCTGCCATTTGCTGTCGCGGCTGTCTGCCAGAAACATGTCCAGCAGTGTGCCATCTTCTGCGATTTCCCGAATGTAAAAGGTCATGTTCTTTGCCGGGTGAATGAATGTGCCTTCTTGCAGCAGGCGCGCGGTGGCGTTGTTTGCTATTTCAACCTTGCGGTTTCCCAGCTCGGTTATGCTGGCGGGCACAAGGATGTGGGACAATACCGATAACATAAGCCCGACAATCACCCCAAAAACAAACACAGGTCGCGCCAGTCGGTAGGGCGAAAACCCGGTGGACTGAACCACCACCAGTTCCCGTTCACTGGACATGCGGTTTGCACTGTAGACTGACGCAGCAAAGGCGGCGATTGGCAGCACCAGCACAATGACCCCCGGCAGGGTCAGGGCACTGAATTCCAGAAACACCATTGCTGAATGGCCATTGGCGATCAGTCGGTCAAATAAAACGACCGCCCGGTTCACCCAGTAAACCAGCACCAGCACCAGCGCAAAAAAGCCAAAAAAGACCATCAGTTGCGACAACATGTATCTGTCGAATTTGGCCACTTTTCACCCTTGAAATTCTACGCGGTTCTTATTGCCGGACATTAGACGATTGTGCAGGCGGGGAAAACTCATATCTGGTCAATTGGCGGCGGTAGGATTACGCTTGTTCACAAATCTCCTGAAAGGATCCCCATGACAACGCCAATCACTGTAGAATTCGCCGCCATTGATCTTGATGCCATCGCCGGGTTTGAAGGGCGCGTTGCCCTGAATATTGGGGCAGAGGGTAAGTTAAATCAGGCCGCACGCCGTGTTAACCGGCTGACCAAGGGGGGGCTGGGGCGTTTTGTGCAGAGTGAGGCGTTCAAAAAGATGAAACCGGGGGACGGCCGTGATCTGGCCTATCCGGCAGGCATGGCCGCCAGTGCGGTTCAGGTGGTCAAGCTGGAGCGAAACGCACAGGTCGAAGACGCGCGCAAAGCCGGGGCCGCGATCGGCGCTGCTAAATCAGGTGAGGCGCAACTGGTCCTGCTGGGTAATTTGAAACGTGCGGGTGAAGTGGCCCTTGGGCTGGCCCTGCGCAACTATAGTTTCAGTGACCATAAAACTGACCCGGACAAACCCGACGGCCCGGTGACGGTTATGGTGACAAACCCACAGGTTATTTCGGACGCGGCAAAGGATCTGTCGGCGTTGGCCGGGGGGGTGTTTTTCACCCGTGATTTGGTGACTGAGCCATCTAACATACTGACAACACAAGAATTTGCGAACCGTTTAGAAGACTTGTCCAAACTGGGCCTGAAGGTCAAGATCATGGAAGAGGCCGAGTTGGCCAAGCTGGGGATGCGCACATTGCTGGCGGTTGGGCAGGGCTCTGAAAGCCCGTCCAAGGTTGTGGTGATGGAATGGAACGGTGGTGGTGACGAAAAGCCGCTGGCGCTGGTGGGTAAGGGTGTGGTGTT
>DAOURA010000194.1 GCA_030625325.1 Marinosulfonomonas sp. | reverse complement strand
CCGGGGGTGCAAAATGATCGGACGTCTGAACCATGTGGCAATTGCCGTGCCCGACCTTGGGGCGGCATCGGATCTATACCGGGGCACCCTTGGGGCCAGTGTTGGCCCGCCGCAGGACGAGCCAGATCACGGGGTTACGGTTGTGTTCATTGAATTACCGAACACCAAGATTGAATTGCTGACCCCCCTTGGCACAGACAGCCCGATCGCTGGGTTTCTGGCCAAAAACCCAAGCGGCGGCATCCATCATATTTGTTATGAGGTGGACGATATCATCGCCGCGCGCGATCAGTTGCTGGCCAATGGCGCGCGTGTGCTGGGCAGCGGCGAACCAAAGATAGGGGCCCACAAGAAACCTGTGCTGTTCCTGCACCCCAAGGATTTCAATGGCACCCTGATTGAGTTGGAGCAAACCTGATGGCCCCCACATCCGCAATTGTCCTGTTTGCTGTGGTCTGGTTCATGGTGATGTTCATCACCCTGCCAATCGGGCGGCGAACCCAGGGCGACGAAGGCAAAATAACCCCCGGCACCCAAGCGGGTGCGCCGGCAAATTTCAACCTGCGCCGTACCATGTTGATCGTAACGGCCATTTCCATTGTGGTCTGGGGGATCATCTGCCTGGTGATCCTGTCCGGGGTGATCTCAATCCGTGAACTGGGCTGGGTTTAGCGGTTTAACCGGTGAAACAAATGGGTGAATGTCGCAGCCCCCAAAATGGGCACCAGCAGGTTTACCAGCGGAATACTTAGTGGCATCGCCATTAAAATGCCTGCGGCCCAGACCTGCCTGATATTGGCCTTATACATCACCTTGGCCTGCGTACGCCCAAGGCGGCGCGCAGCCACCAGTTGAAAATATTCCCGCCCCAGCAAGTAACCGTTCAACCCCCAAAAGATAAACGGCGCAAAGGGCGGCATCACCAGATACAGGAAAAACGCCATCAGGTTGGCCCCAATCAGCAGCCCCAGAAAATTTAGCGTGTCCATCATGGCATCGTAAAGTGACAGGCGGGCGACCGGGGTAAGCTCCGGGTAATGGCGCGCCTCTACTGCCTCGGAAACCTCATCCAGAAACATTGATGTAAAGGCCGATGCCACCGGCATCATTAGGAACACAGATAGCACTATCATCAACAGGATCGATGCCCAGGATAGCAGATCATCAACCCAAGTGACTTCCCCAATAAACGGCAGGTTAACAGTGTCGGGTGATACCAGCGTCACCAGCCCTAACACCAAAGCATAGGCCCCAAACAGCAGGGCAATGGTTAGTCCTATCCCCAAAAACAGAACCCTGCGAAACCGCGGATCGCCCAACTGGGTCAGGGCCTTGAAGAAATCGACGAATATCATGCGGACACCCAGGTGGTAATCCTGTCCATATCGGGGCGGGGGCGCTCGGGCGGGGTATTGGTTTCAGTACCAATCACGACAATCCCCACAACTTTTTCTTCATCTTCCAACCCCAGACCACGGCGTGTAAATTCATGGTCATGGGACGCCCAACCGCTTAGCCAGTTCGCCCCCCAGCCGGACGCCAACGCCCCGTTTAACAGCGCCAGACAGGCCGCCCCGGCGGAATACAGCTGTTCAATCTGCGGCACCTTGTCTGACGGTTTCGGACAGGAAATAACCGCAACCGCCAATTCGGCGTCGGCGTATTGTGACACACCCTTGGCAATCTTTTCCGGGGCAATGCCTAACGCGCCGGCCCGCTCAAGGGCCAGCTTGGCCAAACGATCAAGGGCCGCACTTTCCAGCACAATAAATCGCCACGGCTCCAGCTTGCCATGATCCGGGGTGCGCGCGGCTGCGGTCAGGATTGGGCGCAACTCATCGTGCGTCGGCACGGGGGGACGCAGGGTTTTGGCCGGGCGTGACCGGCGGGTTAGCAAAAATTCAAGGGCGGCGGCATTTGGTGTCGGCATGAATAAATCCTTTTCCAATCACATGTCGCCCCTTTGGCGGCCTGCTTCAAGGGAAGGCCCCTAAAATGTACAACCTTCACTGAACTGTAAAACCAGATTATTAGTAGTATGCCTCCGGCGGGGATATTTAAGACCAATTCGAATTGGGTCAAATATCCCCGCCGGAGGCGGAAAAACAGTTATCGGGTTTACGGACAACGCCGGATAGACATCACTGTAATTTCCCGGGGCGGAAAATGGTACGTAAGCTTTTGAATGGCCGCGCCCGGCCTATCCCAGCCACACATCCAGAAACAACATCACCACCAGCCCCACGGCCAGCCCGGCAGTTGCCTGCTTTTGATGCCCGCTGCGGTGGGTTTCAGGGATGATTTCATGGCTGATCACATAAAGCATCGCACCCGCTGCAAAGGCCAAACCCCAGGGCAGCAGGGGTTCGGCCACTACAATTGCCGCCGCCCCGAACAGGCCGGCGACGGGTTCAACCAAACCGGTCAGGGCCGCGATGCTAAAGGCGCGCTTGGCTGTATAACGTTCGCCCAGAAGGGCCACGGCCACGGCCAGCCCTTCGGGCGCATTTTGCAGGCCGATACCCAGTGCAATGGGAAACCCGCCTTCCATGCCGCCTGCGCCAAAGCCCACGCCAACGGCCAGCCCCTCGGGGAAATTGTGAATGGTGATTGCAATGATAAACAGCCAGATCCGGCGCAGGGATGCGGCCTCGGGGCCTTCGCGACCAGAGGCAAAATGTTCGTGGGGCAGTTTTTCGTTCAGCAGGGCAACGCCGCCCATGCCAGCCAGAATTGAAATGCAGACAATTAACGCCGGGATTGCCCCGTCACCATATCGGGTTTCGGCCGCATCCAGCGCCGGGATGATCAGCGAAAAGAAGGACGCCGACAACATCACACCCGCCGCAAACCCCAGCGAAATATCGCGCTGCTTGCGGGTTGGCACGCCGCCAAACAAAACCGGAATGGCCCCAAAGGCCGTCATCAGGCCGGCAATCAAACTACCGACAAACCCTAGCATAATAGGGGAAATGTTTTCCAATTCAGGGATCCTTTGGTGGTTGCTTGTCGAACGTTCAATGCCCTAGTTGATAACTATTCGCAAGTCCATAGGGTGCGACCCTTAGTTTATGATTGTTGGGTTGGCCCGGCCTGCTGGTGTGGTCGTGTTCCATCGGTTAGGTTGATGAAAACGGGCGGACGACGGGAATACGAAATGAT
This sequence comes from Marinosulfonomonas sp., assembly GCA_030625325.1. Classification (GTDB taxonomy): domain Bacteria; phylum Pseudomonadota; class Alphaproteobacteria; order Rhodobacterales; family Rhodobacteraceae; genus NVTR01. The sequence goes on along the minus strand of DAOURA010000194.1, from coordinate 721 downwards.
AAAACGGGAATGGAACCTGTTTAAAAACAGGGCGATATGGTCGTGGGCCGTAATTTTGATTGGCTAGGGATTGGAGCAGTTTGATAAAATCCTGACTGACCGCGGCTCCAAATACGCGGTGTCTGGTGGCCCGGTTACCAGCCGGGCCGAGGCCTTGGAATTCATAAAAACTCTGCGCCGCCAAAAGAAATTTGCCAAAGCCACCCATAACACCTGGGCGGTGTTGCTGGGGGATATTCCGCTGAAAAATGACGACGGCGAAAGCGGCGCTGGCATAGTGATCCTGCGGATGCTTGAGCGCGAAGGGCTGCGCGACCACATTGTCGTTGTTACCCGCTGGTACGGTGGCAAACACCTTGGTGGCGACCGTTTTCGCCGGGTGCAGGATGCGGTGCGTTATTACCTTGATAACCGGACAGGGTAGGGCGCGTTGTGGCCTGTGGTCGCTTTCACTTTGCCTGAAACGGATTGGTTCTCTGGCAAGGGTCAAACGTGAATGACGCAGCCTGACATCGGGCCAACCCATTGCGATGCCCCGTAAATTCGCGCAGACTGGCGCTGTATTTAATAGGAGGGTTTCCATGAAAAACTTTACCCGCCGCATTGTTCTGGGCCTGACTGGCGCGATCATTCTGGCCAGCAGCGCCATCGCCGGGCCGCTGTCGGGCACCTATAGCGCGCAGGGGCGCAACCCCGATGGGTCCGCCTATTCCGGCACCGT
>DAOURA010000138.1 GCA_030625325.1 Marinosulfonomonas sp. | reverse complement strand
CCGGGCAACTGATAGGTGGAACAGGTTGGCGTGAACGCGCCGGGCAGGGAAAACAGCACGACCCGCTTGCCTGCGAAATAGTCGGCTGTGGTGACGTCCTGCCAGCGGAACGGGTTGTCGCCGCCGACGCTTTCGTCGCGTACACGGGTTTTAAAGGTGATGGCGGGAAGGGTGATACCAGCTTGCATGATGTTTCCTTTTGGTTGCAAAAATAGCTGCGGTTTGAATTTAGAACGGTTCTAAGTCGCATATTGGCTAAGTTCAATAGGCTGTTGCGGCAGGATCGCTAACAGGGGCCGGGGTTGGCGGTTTCGTCCCGTATGATCCGGCCCAGATCGCCATTGCTGATGTCACCAATCACCACCGTGCGCCCGATCACAAGGCCCGGCGTGCCCAGCATTGCGAACCGATTGGCAAGGGCCCGTGACTGCCACATTCGGGCGTCAACGTCGGGGTTGGCGATGTCCGCCACCAATTGATCAGGGTCGATGCCAATGCTGTCGGCCAAGGCGCGCACATAGCCATCTGTTGCCTGAAAACGTGCCCGCATCAGGCGGTCATGAAAGGCGTCATATGCCCCCTGCTTGCGTGACGCAATTGCCGCGCGCGCCGCTGTTTCAGACGCAGCGCCCAACCCGGCAAGGTCGTGCCAGTTGACAGAAATATCACTGCGTTCCCGCAGGCGCGGCGTCAGGCGTCGGCAAATCGGGCATTGATAATCAAAGAAATACGCAACCGGCACCTTGCCCGGTGCGCGGGCTTGCCCAAACAGGGCCGCGCACAGGTCATTGGCGTTGGCGCGCTGTGCTGTCAGCAATCCCGCGGGTTTTTCCCCGCTGTTCAGCCCGAACAGGGGAATGCCCCTGCCCAGTGATACCGCCCCACCGCGCAAAACCCGGTAACCTGCCGGGTCTTTCAAGGGTTCGAATGTCAGATCGCCAGTGCCGGAAAACCGCCCCTTTTGCAGGGTGCGAACCCCGGCAAACCCCAGCACCACCAGCGCCATTCCCCCAACAATCAGGCGGCGCCTGCGGGCTTGTTTTGGGGCCTCACTCATTGTTTGATCCGCCATCCAGTCTTAAAGATCAGCCAGATCACCCCAATGCAGACCGCCAGAAACCCGCACACCGCCATCAGGGACACGCCAACCGGCACATCCGCGACTTCGTAAAATGACCAGCGAAAGCCGGAAATCAGGTATAGCACCGGGTTGAACCGGGTCACCGTCTGCCAGATCGGTGGCAACATGCTGGCCGAATAAAATGCGCCACCCAGAAATACCAGCGGGGTGATCAGCAGCATCGGGATCAGTTGCAACTGTTCAAAGCTTTTGGCCCAGATGCCGATGATAAACCCCAACAGTGAAAACGATACCGCTGTCAGCAGCAAAAATGCCACCATCCAGACCGGGTGCGCGATGTGGATTTCAACAAACAACCCCGAGGTCGCCAAAATGATCAGGGCAATCGCCGTGGCCTTGGTGGCCGCCGCGCCCACATATCCGATCACCACCTCAACAAAAGAAATTGGTGCCGACAGGATTTCATAAATCGTGCCAATGAATTTCGGGAAATAGATCCCAAAGGATGCGTTTGCCACCGATTGTTGCAGCAGGGTCAGCATGATCAGACCCGGCACAATAAACGCGCCATACCCAATGCCATCAACCGACTGAATGCGGCTGCCAATGGCGGCCCCGAAAACGATAAAATACAGAACCGTTGACAGCACCGGCGACAGCACCGACTGGGTCAGCGTGCGAAATGTGCGCGCCATTTCAAAGACAAAAATCGCGCGGATAGATTGCCAGTTCATGCCCCGTCCTCCACCAATGACAGGAATATCTGCTCAAGCGAATCCTGGGTGCTGTCCAGATCACGCACGAAAATTCCCACCTCTGACAGATCGGCCAACAGACGCGTAATGCCGGTCCGCGCCGACTGGGTGTCATATTCATACAGGATTGTGGCACCACCATCCGACAGGCGCAGGCCATACCCGGCCAGTGTTTCGGGCATGCGCGCAATCGGGGCCTGCAGGTGCAGCGTCAACTGCTTGCGTCCCATTCGTTTGATCAGGGTTGCCTTGTCTTCCACCAGCAACAACTGCCCCCTGTTGATCACGCCAATCCGGTCGGCCATTTCTTCGGCTTCCTGAATATAGTGGGTGGTCAGAATGACTGTCACACCCTCATCGCGCAACTGGCGCACCAGATCCCACATTTCGCGGCGCAGGGACACATCAACCCCGGCGGTGGGTTCGTCCAGAAACAGGATACGGGGTTCGTGCGACAGGGCCTTGGCAATCAGAACCCGGCGCTTCATGCCCCCCGACAGTTCCAGATTGCGCGCATTGCGCTTGTCCCACAGGGAAAGCGAGCGCAGCACCTTTTCGATATGGGCTTCATCGCGGGGCTTGCCAAACAACCCGCGCGAAAACCGGGTGGTGTTGATCACCCGCTCAAAGGGTTCAATGGTGATTTCCTGCGGCACCAGCCCGATCAGGGATCGTGCCGCGCGAAAATCGCTGGCAATATCATGCCCGCCGACGGTGACGGTGCCCGAACTGGGCCGCACCAGCCCGCAGATCGCCGAGATCAGCGTGGTCTTGCCCGCCCCGTTCGGGCCAAGCAGGGCAAGAATTTCACCCTCTTCAATTTCAAGCGATACATCCCGCAGCGCCGGTGGGCCACTGGCGTAGGTTTTGCTCAGGTTGTTGATTGATATGATCGAGGCCATCGAAATATCTTCCCCCATTCACGCGCGCAGACACCCAACAGACCTAATACCAGTCCACCACAGACACAATTCTTCTGTTGATAAATATCCGCGGGGTGAATTGGCCGTCAGGCCAAGGGGGGCAGACAGCCCCCTAATCAACCCTAGCGGCGGCGGTCCCGCCGGCTGGACATCGGCTGAAACGCAACGCTGACATGGGCCTCGCAATAGGGCTTGCCGGTTTTTACGGACAGACCACAAAACCAGAAATCATCCGTTGCCGGATCGCCTATCGGCCACTTGCAGGTGCGCTCAGTCAGTTCCATCAGGCTGATCTTCTTGGCCTTCTTTTCAACTTCCCGAACTGAGGCCAGCGCCTCTGGGCTGATCTCATTTGCTGATGGCTGGGGTGGTAACGGTTGCCCGGCCGGAATGATCGGGCGGCGCAAATGGCCAACGTGGCGCTTTGGCGGCTCCGGGGTTTCGGGCTTTGCCTCTGCCTTGGGGGCGGGCTTGGCCTTGGGGGCGGGCTTGGCGGCCTTATCCTTGGGGGCTGCCTTGGTTGTGGCGCCACCGGTGGCCCGGTTTGACAGGCCAAGGCGATGCACCTTGCCGATTACTGCATTGCGGGTCACACCGCCAAGCTCCTTGGCAATCTGGCTGGCCGACTGGCCCTCGCCCCACATCTTTGTCAGCACTTCCACGCGCTCATCAGTCCAGGCCATGTCATTTCCTCAAATGCAAACGGCCGCGGAAATCATACCGGGGCCGTATCTCGGGTCGCAGCCCGACTTCGGTCGGCCTCTATCTTACAGCGCCACCGGGGTAGGATACAAGCGTTGCTTGGCCAAAATACGGCCCACATTGCCTGCAAACCCGCCAAGGCCACTGGACAGGCCACCTGCCTTGGGCTAAATGCCAGCCCATGACGCAAATTGTGACCATAAAATCCACCCTGCGACGCCGACGCTAATTGCGTCATGGCGCGTCTTGCGCCCCGTTTCGTGCCCGGATCGGCACCCCATCACCAAAAATGTTGACTTGCCCCTGTGCCTAAGGCACCCATTGGGCTTCGAAAAAAGGCTGAAAGCTATGATTGATCCCGTTTTGCCGACCTATTCCCGTGCCCCCCTGTCCTTTGTCAAAGGTCAGGGCAGTTGGCTTGTTGAGGCAGACGGCCGACGTTTTCTGGACCTTGGGGCCGGCATCGGGGTCAGTGCCCTTGGCCACGCCCACCCGGCGCTGGTGCAAACCATTACAGATCAGGCGGCGGACCTCTGGCATGTCTCAAACCTGTACCACATCCCCCAGCAACAGGCGCTGGCCGAAAAGCTGACAGGCGAAACATTTGCCGACACGGTGTTTTTCACCAATTCCGGGACAGAGGCCTGTGAACTAGCCGTGAAAATGGCCCGTAAATACTGGTTTGATAAGGGTCATCCTGACCGGGTTGAAATCATCACCTTTGACGGCTCGTTCCATGGCCGCTCCTCCGCCGGTATCGCTGCCGCTGGATCGGAAAAAATGACCAAGGGGTTTGGCCCGTTACTGCCCGGTTTTACCCACCTGACGTTTGGGGACCATGACGCGCTGAACGCAGCCGTCAGTGATAAAACCGCGGCCATTCTGATTGAACCGATCCAGGGCGAAGGCGGCGTTCGCCCGGTGCCCGACCAATGCCTGAAAGGTCTGCGTGATCTGGCGGATCAACACGGCGCGCTGCTGATCTTTGACGAAGTGCAATGCGGCATGGGGCGCAGCGGCAAACTGTTTGCCCATGAATGGTCCGGCATTTCCCCCGACATCATGATGATTGCCAAAGGCATTGGCGGTGGCTTTCCGCTGGGCGCGGTGCTGGCCACCGAAAACGCCGCCCTTGGCATGACTGCCGGCACACATGGCTCCACTTATGGCGGCAACCCGCTGGGCTGCGCGGTGGGGCTGACGGTTCTCAAGATCATAAGTGAATCCGACTTCCTGAATGAGGTAAATCGCAAGGCCGGCCTGCTGCGCCAGAAACTGGAAGGGCTGATTGCCGCCCACCCGGATATATTTGACAGTGTGCGCGGCAGTGGCCTGATGCTTGGCATCAAATGCAAAGCCCCCAATATGGACGTGGTGAATGCAGGCTATGACCAACAAATCCTGACGGTCCCGGCCGCTGACAATGTGGTGCGCCTGTTGCCACCGTTAAACATTTCAGATGACGATATTACCACGGCCATCACCCGCCTGGGGGCCGCCGCGCAAACATTGTCATGACCCGATTTCTTCTTTGCTAAATATCCTCGGGGTGAATTGGCCGTCAGGCCAAGAGGGGCCGAAGGCCCTTACCCAATTAATGAACTGGAATACCTTACCATGAACCACTTTCTAGATATCCACACCACCGACCCCGCCGATCTGCGCCACATGATTGACCATGCCCGCACCATGAAAGATGCGCGCGCCGGCCTGCCCAAGGGCACGCCCGACGCCGATCAGCCGCTAAAAAATCATATGGTCGCGCTGATTTTCGAAAAGCCATCAACCCGCACAAGGGTTAGCTTTGACGTCGGCGTGCGCCAGATGGGCGGTCAATCCATGGTGCTGTCAGGGGCTGACATGCAACTGGGCCACGGCGAAAGCATCGCCGACACGGCCCGGGTTTTATCGCGCTATGTGGATCTGATCATGATCCGAACATTCGAAGAAGCAACCCTGCTGGAAATGGCCGAATACGCGTCAGTGCCGGTGATCAACGGGCTGACCAACCGCACCCACCCCTGCCAGATCATGGCTGACGTGATGACCTACGAAGAACACGCAGGCCCGATCAAAGGCAAAAAGGTCGTCTGGACAGGGGACGGCAATAATGTCTGTGCTTCATTCCTGCACGGGGCAGGCCAGTTTGGCTTTGATCTGACGTTCACCGGCCCAAAAACACTGGAACCAGAACCCGAATTTGTCGAACTGGCCCGCTCAAAAGGCGTGAATATCACCCTTGAACCGGACCCTGCCAAGGCCGTTCAGGGTGCTGATTTGGTGGTGGCAGATACATGGGTTTCCATGCACGACAGTCAGTCGGCGCGTGAACGCCGCCACAATCAATTGCGCGGCTATCAGGTGGATGACAACCTGATGAAACAGGCCAAACCGGACGCCCTGTTCATGCATTGCCTGCCCGCACACCGGGACGAAGAAGTCACCAGCGCCGTCATGGACGGCCCCCATTCGGTGGTCTTTGACGAAGCCGAAAACCGCCTGCACGCCCAAAAGGCGGTGATGCGTTGGTGCCTTGGGGTCTGAAAATCCGCCCTTCAAAAGAAAAGGCCTGCAACACTGGTTGCGGGCCTTTTGGCTGCTTGACCCGGGTAAACTTAGCGGCCCGCCACGGCCCGGTCACCACGCAACCACTTAACTGCATCCGGGTAATCAAATATCAGTGAAATGATGTTGGTGCCCAGCAATATCCACAGATAGATGTCATAAAGGCCGATTACCTCGGGGCGATTGAAAATCAATATTCCCACCAAAAGCGTCCACGGTATCAGATGCGGTATGCCCATAAGCTTGGAAAACCCGCGATCATAAAACATCACTGGCATGTTCAAAATCATCGCGA
>DAOURA010000101.1 GCA_030625325.1 Marinosulfonomonas sp. | reverse complement strand
TAAAATCTGGGATGCCCACGTGGCCGATGAGGCCGAGGATGGCACCTGTCTGCTGTATATTGACCGCCATCTGGTGCACGAAGTCACCAGCCCGCAGGCCTTTGAAGGGCTGCGCATGGCCGGGCGCAAGGTGCGCGCACCCGAAAAAACCATCGCGGTGCCCGACCACAATGTGCCCACCACGCTGGACCGGGCCAAGGGCATCGAAAATGAAGAAAGCCGCATTCAGGTTGAAGCGCTGGACAAGAACGCCCGCGAATTTGGCATTCACTATTATCCGGTGGATGATGTGCGTCAGGGCATTGTGCATATTGTTGGCCCCGAACAGGGCTGGACCCTGCCGGGCATGACCGTTGTCTGCGGCGACAGCCACACCGCCACCCACGGCGCGTTTGGCGCCCTTGCCCACGGCATCGGCACGTCCGAGGTTGAACACGTTTTGGCCACCCAGACACTGATCCAGAAAAAGTCAAAGAACATGAAGGTGGAAATCACCGGCAAATTGCACCCCGGTGTGACAGCCAAAGACATCACCATGACGGTTATTGGTGAAACCGGCACGGCCGGTGGCACGGGCTATGTGATTGAATATTGCGGCCAGGCAATCCGCGATCTGTCGATGGAAGGCCGCATGACCGTTTGCAACATGGCCATCGAAGGTGGCGCACGCGCCGGGCTGATTGCACCTGATGAAAAGACCTTTGAATACGTAAAGGGCCGGCCACACGCCCCCAAAGACGGCGACTGGGACAAGGCGCTGGCGTGGTGGAAAACCCTGTTCACAGACGACAACGCCCATTTTGACAAGGTTCTGACCATTCGCGGCGAAGATATCGCGCCTGTGGTGACATGGGGTACATCCCCCGAAGATGTTCTGCCAATCACCGCCAATGTACCCAGCCCCGATGATTTTGAAGGTGGCAAGGTTGAGGCCGTGAAACGCGCGCTGGACTATATGGATCTGACACCGGGCATGGCGCTAAGCGATATTGCAATTGATACAGTTTTCATCGGCTCTTGTACCAACGGGCGGATCGAAGATTTCCGTGCGGTCGCTGAAATTGTGAAGGGCAAAAAGATCAAGGACGGAATGCGCGCAATGATCGTGCCCGGTTCTGGCCTTGTGCGCGCGCAGGCAGAAGAAGAAGGCCTGGCGCAGATTTTCAAAGATGCCGGGTTTGAATGGCGCCTTGCGGGCTGTTCCATGTGTCTGGCGATGAACCCCGACCAACTGGCCCCCGGTGAACGTTGTGCGTCCACATCAAACCGCAATTTTGAAGGGCGTCAGGGCAAAGGCGGGCGCACCCATCTGGTGTCACCACAAATGGCGGCCGCGGCGGCCATTACAGGCCACCTGACGGATGTGCGGAAGATGATGTGATGATCTTGCCAGCCACACGTTTGGACTAAATCGGTGGACACAATTCGTAATCTCGTATTGTTGGCCGGCCAGGGCAATATGGTCGGCCATAATACTGCGACATCAGATCTGGCGTCGCGCTGGTGTTCAGCACAACCCCGCTCGGTTATCTGGACAAACGGGCGCTGGATTCCTTTGCGACCCGGTGCCGGGTATCAGCAATCGGGCTATGGGCCTGAAATCACGCTGGCCCATGAACTTGCCACGCGATTACCGGATGGTGATGAACTGGGCATTGTCAAAGTTGCAGAACCCGGGACCAGCCTTAACCACCATTGGAACCCCGAAAATCGTGGTCAGCTTTTTGATTCACTTGTCGAACAGACCCGTGCAGCAATGCAAAGCGGCCCGGTTCGGCTTTGGGGTCTGTTGTGGCTGCAGGGCGAAGCCGACAGCGCCGATGCTGATAGCGCCCAAGCCTATGCAGACAACTACCAAAAGTTTATCCACAAGCTGCGAGCGTGCCTTGGGGCGCCGGGTTTGCCGGTCATCACCGGTCTGGTGAACCTCAACACTGAAACCCACCCGCATAGCGAGCGTGTCCGGCATGCGCTGCGTCATTGTCAGCTTCCAGCCACCCAATTCACCAGTTGCGCCGATCTGGAACTACACAACGATGGGGAACATTTGACACCAAAGTCTCTGGGCAAACTTGCTCGCCGGTTTGCGTACAAGCTAAGCGAGGCAGCAAATCCAACCGAGCTTGCTGTGCGGCGCTGGCTCTGGTCTGGCGAAAACTATCACGCATGGTACGAAGGCCCGGTTGCATGCCCCGATAATGCCGTCGTAAGCTTTCCATACGCTGAAAAAGGTGACGCATCAGAGATGCCGCCATTTGGACAACAAAATTTTTCCAAGGCAAAAACCCCAACCGTCTATATTCGCTTTCGAACAGCCGATTGGTTTCAAAGCTACGAAGCATTTGATTTGTCCTGGGCCATTCGCAAGGGCCTGGGGCAGGAATGTAATCTTGTGACTTACGGTGTAAGCATGGGGGGGTATGGTGCTCTCCTTCTTTCCGGCACCCTGAAAGCCAAAAAAGTAATAGCAATTGCACCACAATTCACCATCGATCGTGCCGTTTTCCCGTGGGAGCATCGATGGTCTTGGGCAGCAAAATACATTGGGCGTTTTATTCATAATATTGACGCATGCATTTCACCAACGGCCGAAAAACATATATTTTTCGATGGTCTTTCTGCGGATCGCCGCCATGTTGCAGCTTTTAAAACTGACCAAAGCTGGCACCTGACAAACTTACCAAATGCTTCACATCAAATAATGCGGTTCTTAAAAGAAACCGGAACACTTACAACTTTAATGCAGGACTGGTTTGTAGACGGTCCGCCGGTAAAGCTTCTGCACGAACAGACACGACAAGCGCGCAGGTCAAGCCAGATCTATCTGTTGACCCGCGCCAAAACCAGCGGCCCCCGCTGGCCAAGCGTTGCAAATCAGGCTTTAGACCTGTGCGAAGCCATCGGCGGGCCCAAGGCACGTATTGCAACGAAACGTGAACAACTTGCAAAACTTCACAACTCGAAGCCAACATCCGAAAATTTGAAAAACTAACAGGTGTCGCCACAAATGGCGGCCGCGGCGGCCATTACAGGCCACCTGACGGATGTGCGTGACCTGCTTTAAGGTTTCCGCCGGTAAACCGGGTTTTGGACCGTTCTGCGCCGCCTGCGGCGTGGGCGGTCGATTCGGGACGACTTCAAAAGAAAAATGGCGTTTATCGAAATCAGGAACAACCCTGACAATTCCAAAACCCAGTTAAGGCGGACGACCCCAAGACGTATATTTATGATCGCGTCAAAATCATGCCAGCCCACGGCGCGGATCAGCACAAAACCAAAAACCACCGCCAGCCCGATCAGGGCGACCAGATTGCGTTTAAGATCGCGCCGCAGCGCCCACAGGAAGATCAGGCTGATGATCATCGCCGCCAGCCCCATCCCAAGAACCGCCTTGAACTGGAAACTGCCCCGATCTGCGTACCAGCCCTGAAGCTTGGCAATACATCGCGCACCCGCCGTGGCAAATGATTGCAGATCAAGCTGCTTATTCACGGCCAGAAACAGCATCAGCGCACATAGCAAAAACCAGAACATCCGGGCGGCGCGCCGCGTTGGGTCGGTCTTTTTGAAAACGGCCACACACAGTAAGAATGTCAGCACATAGCACACAACCGTCACCCACCCCATCAGGTGTGGATCACCGATTCGCGGTTGCCACCTGGCAAAAGTACACTGGCTTAGCCCCCCTAAAGTGACGCCCTCAAGAAGAAAAGATTGAAACATTTGGGGCCTCTGCACGCAATTTTCTGCTTAAAAGGACAGGATGCCCCAAAAAATACCAGTTTCCAAGCATCTGGCCCTTGCAGCACTGGTTTGTTCCTGTATTAACCGCCGCACTCACACACCGGGGAAACATTATGGAAAAGTTCGAGAACATCACAGGTGTGGCTGCGGCCATGCCATTAGTGAATATCGATACTGACATGATCATCCCCAAACAATTCCTAAAAACTATCAAACGAACTGGACTTGGCGTAAATCTGTTTGAAGAAATGCGCTATAACGACGACGGATCAGAGGTTTCTGATTTTGTGCTCAATCAACCTGCCTACCGGAATACGGAAGTTTTGGTGGCTGGTGATAACTTTGGCTGTGGTTCCTCACGGGAACACGCACCATGGGCACTTTTGGATTTTGGTATTCGCTGCGTAATTTCTACCAGCTTTGCCGATATCTTCTACAGCAACTGCTTTAAGAACGGAATTTTACCGGTCATTTTACCAAAAGAGCAGGTGCAGGCCTTAATGAAAGAGGCCGAAAAAGGCGAGAATGCCCGTGTTTCAATTGATCTGAATGCACAGGAAATAACCACATCAGAAGGTGACGTTTTTTCCTTCAGTGTTGATGCTTTCAAAAAGCATTGTCTGCTGAATGGTTTGGACGACATTAGCCTGACGATGGCAAAAGAACAGGCGATCAGCAACTTTGAAGACAAGGTTCGTACTGATCAGCCTTGGGTCTAAAAAGACCTAACCCACTACATGTAGGATTACCCCTACCGAACTTGTGCGTTTGCATCATCAATTGATGCAAAGCAGCACCAGTTTTTCCACGTTTTAGCCGCAATACCTTTGTTTAAGTCAACTAACCACTTGATGAACAATGCGAAAGAAGGCAAAAATTGGGCAAAAATGAGGCAAGCTGCCACAATTGGCAGAGTCAAAACGGAAAAAGGGCGCAGCTTTGTACTGCGGTCGGCCATTTTGAGGGGTACGGGCAGTGATTTCACGGCTCTCAGGCGCAGTTGTACGCGCGATGTTGGTGGTGTTGCTGATTGCAACACCTTCCCTGCTATTGCCAGGGGTCAGTGCTGACGGAAAAGAGATTGTTGCGCTTATCGCAATCTTTGGTGCCGCGCTGACCATATTTGAATATGCATCCACCTATCCCGGGCTGGTTGAATTTCGCGATGCACCGCCGTTTAACCGAATTCGGTTCATATCACTGTTTGCGACCGTGTTTCTGGTTAGCCTGATCAGCCGGGGCAATGTTGAATCCACAACCCTGACCCAATTTGTTCAGGCCGTAGGTGGATTAATTGGCTATGCCATTGATTTCCCGTACAGCCCGGTTCGTCTGGTGGTTCTGATGTTGCCCGAATCCACCAGTTTTGAACAGGTTGCCCTTATTCGCACAGCGGCCGGAATGAGCTATCTTATTTCCCTGCTAACCCTTGCCACATTCATCATTGTGCTGCGTCTGAAAAACTGGCCCTCTGCAAACGGGTCCTTCAATGTCTGGATAAACCTGCCAACATTTGACCCAACGGGTGGAAAAGATGTGGTCAAACGGCTGGAGCGGGATGCCCGCTTTAACATTGCATTAGGGTTTTTACTGCCATTCTTAACACCCGTGGCTGTCAGCTCTGCTTCGTCCCTGTTCGAGTCGGTGACATTTGACAACCCACAAACCCTTATCTGGACTGTGTCAGCATGGGCGTTTCTACCTGCAAGTCTGTTCATGCGTGGCATCGCCATGGCGCGGGTCGCAGAAATGATCGCCGCCAAACGTCGCCAGACATACGCCCAAGCCGAAGCAGAAGAAGACTACGTACCTGCCACCTGATTGCGCTGGCAGTCACCACGCTTTTTTGTGGTGCTGCCAGTGCAGGTGACAGGGTTCGGATTGCCACCTTTCACAGTGAATTTAAGCGGGCCGGTCCCGGCCTGCTTTTGCGCGACATCCTTGGGGGCAAAGACCCCCAGGTGTTGGCCGCACGGGACATGATCGTAGCCGTTGACCCCGACATACTGCTGCTGACAAAGTTTGACTTTGACCTTGGATCACATGCGCTGGGGGCTTTTGCTGACACCCTGCGCGCCTCGGGTTCGGACTACCCGTATATTTTTTCAACCATCCCGAACTCAGGGCGCCCGACCGGGCTGGACCTGGACAGAAACGGTTGGCTTGGGGATGCGCGCGATGCACAGGGGTATGGCGATTTTTCCGGTCAGGGTGGCATGGCCCTGTTGTCAAAGTTTGAAATCGATACCAAAGCCGCGCGGGATTTTTCAACATTTCTGTGGCGGGATTTACCCGGTGCCCGGCTGCCGGACTGGCCCGGTGAATCCCCTGATCAGGCCACGGGGATCGACATTCAGCGCCTGTCGTCAGTTGCCCATTGGGACGTGCCGGTAAAGCTGGCAGATGGCACATCCCTGCACCTGCTGGCATATCACGCCACCACCCCGGCCTTTGATGGCCCAGAGGACCGCAATGGTTTGCGCAACCACGATGAAACCATGTTCTGGCTGCACTATCTGGATGGCGCATTGCCGTGGGCACCGCCGGACGGGGCATTTGTTATTCTTGGTGACGCCAACCTTGACCCAACAGACGGTGACGGTGAAATTCAGGCGATCAACACATTGCTAAAGGACCCCCGCATTCAGGACCCGCGCCCCAAAAGCATGGGCGCGGTTGAGGCATCCAATAATCAGGGCGGTGCAAACCAAACCCATCGGGGCGACCCGGCCCTTGATACCGCAGACTGGAAAGACACGGACGGGCCGGGAAACCTGCGGGTGGATTACGTGCTGCCATCAAAGGATCTGACGGTTCTGGATGCCGGGGTATTCTGGCCTGCGTCCGATGATCAATACGCGCCCCTGCTAAGTGGCCGGGACCCTGGTATTTCCTGGCACGGGTTGGTCTGGGTGGATATCACCCGGTAAGGTTGCCGCAATGACATCGTGCAGGGGGGTTACCTGAAACCCTGGCAACAGGCGGTTAAATTTCACCGGCGACAGTTGATGGGATGTGTTCCACAGATAGCGCATTTCGTTCATTTCCCGCGCCAGTTCCCAAAACGGCGCGGCCAGTGTCATCACCAGCCATGGGAATTTCGCAATCCTAAGTGGGCGGTTCAAAATGTCCTGCAACATATTGCGAAGATCATTGGCCGTGAACCCATGTCCGGGAAACGGAATATCTTCAAACTGCTGCAAATTCTGCCGCTTTTGGGCCAGTTGAACCGCCCCATTGGCCCAGTCTGGCAGATAGCAATAGGCCTGTTCCACGTCCGGGCCGCCGGGCGAAATAACCCTGCCTTTGTCGATCGAACGCAGATGAACCAGTTCCATCACACCATCGTTATGGTCGGGGTCAATAAAATTTCCGGCCCGCAAAATAATGGTTCGAACCCCGGATTTGTGATAGGTTTCTTCCATCTCGGCGCGAACACGCCCCTTACGCGACGTTGGGTTTTGCTGCGTGTTTTCATCCCAGATGCCGGGGGTTGCCCCGAAATTATACACATTGCCCGGAACAATCACTGTGGCACCAGATACTTTGGCCGCCGCAATAACCTGTGCGGTAATTTCGGGGATCAGTTTTTCCCAGTTATGGTAATTTGGCGGGTTCAGGCCATTTACGATCACATCGGCGCCCATGGCCGCGCCAGTCATATCACCTGATTTGCGGTCATAATGGCGGACTTGCCAACCGGCATTGCCAAACGCCGCCGCGCTATGTTTGCCTATTTTCCCGGATGCACCAAGGATCAGAACGGTTTTGCTCATCTGTTAGTTCCTTTTTAATTCTGACGCTGTTCTCGCAAATTCAACTGTGAATATAAATTGACCAAAATAATCCATATGCTATTCATTTTTGTATGGATGAAAATATTGGATCACTTGACTGGGCTTTAATTCAGTCCTTCTGCGCTGTGGCTGAACAAGGGTCCCTTTC
>DAOURA010000185.1 GCA_030625325.1 Marinosulfonomonas sp. | reverse complement strand
ACGGTTGCACCACGCGCCCCGATCCTGTTTGATCGTCAAAAGCAGGGACAAAGGGCAGAAAATGACTGAAATATCGGGAAAAAAACGGATTTGGGGCTGGATGATGTTTGATCTGGCCAGCCAGCCCTACAACACATTAATCCTGACGTTTATCTTTGGGCCTTACTTCGCGTCGGTCGTGGCGGATTCATATGTTGCTGGCGGCATGGATGTCCAAGCCGCGGGCGCGCGCACTCAAAGCATCTGGTCCCTTGGGCTGACAATATCGGGCCTTCTGATCGCATTGTCAGCGCCAATTTTGGGGGCGATGGCCGATATATCCGGGCGCCGGATGCCGTGGATCTATTTTTTCTCGGTTTGTTATGTGGTCGGGGCGGCCTGCCTTTGGTGGATGGTGCCGGATGCGTCAAACATGACCATAATGCTGGCGGCCTTTATTCTGGGCTTTATCGGCATGGAATTTGCCACAATTTTCACCAATGCAATGTTGCCCGAACTCGGCACCAAGGACGAAATTGGTCAAATCTCTGGTTCCGGCTTTGCATTCGGGTATTGGGGCGGTCTGATATCGCTGTTCATCATGCTGTTGTTGTTTGCAGAGAACGAAACCGGCAAGACCCTGATCGGGCTATCGCCGCTGTTTGGCTTGGACGCCGATGCGCGCGAAGGCACGCGCTTTGTCGGGCCATTTTCGGCCATTTGGTACATTGTTTTCATGACGGTATTTTTTATGTGGGTGCGCGAAGTTCCCAAGCCATCCAAAACAGCAGCCACCATTGGCAATGCCCTGTCCGAACTGGGCCAGACCATCAAGAACCTGCCCAAGAACAAGTCCCTGACCGCCTATCTGGGATCGTCCCTGTTGTACCGGGATGCGCTGAACGGGCTGTATGGGTTTGGCGGGGTATACGCCACGCTGGTGCTGGACTGGTCGATCATCAATATCGGGATTTTCGGGATTGTGGGCGCGTTGATGGCGGCGATTTTTTCATGGATCGGCGGCAAGGCAGATCGCAAATATGGCCCCAAGCCGGTGATCAAGCTGTCCATTGGCGCGCTGATCGTGGTCTGTGCCACAATCGTTGGCATGTCACGGGAAAGCTTTTTCGGGATGGCACTGGCCGAAGGGTCCGGCCTGCCGGATATTGTGTTCTTCATTTGCGGCGGTGTTATTGGTGCGGCCGGGGGCGCCTTGCAGGCATCTTCACGCACCTTGATGGTGCGCCACGCCCACCCCGACCGCGCAACCGAGGCCTTTGGCCTTTATGCCCTGTCGGGCAAGGCCACGGCGTTTCTGGCACCTGCGTTAATTGGTGGGTTCACCTATATCACCGGCAGTGCGCGGCTGGGGGTTAGCCCGTTGGTTGTGCTGTTTGTTCTGGGGCTGGTTTTGTTAATCTGGGTCAAACCAGACCCGAAGCCCGCCGATTGATGACCCGCTTTTTGGCAATAATTGCGTTTGGTCTGGTGCTGGCGGCACCTGCCAGCGGCGAACCGATTGCCAAAAAACTGTTCGGGGCGGCAAAGGCCGCGTCCCCCCATGCGTCTGCGTCCTATGGGGGCTATGCCAAGGGGTGTTTGGCGGGGGCCGAACAGTTGGCCGAAACCGGGCCCACATGGCAGGCGATGCGTCTGGGGCGCAACCGTAACTGGGGCCACCCGGAATTGATTTCTTTCATCGAACGATTGTCGGGCAAGGCCGCGCGACAAAAGGGCTGGGCAGGCCTTTATGTGGGCGACATTTCCCAGCCACGGGGTGGGCCAATGTTGACCGGGCACGCCAGCCATCAAACCGGGCTGGATGTGGATATCTGGATGCTGCCGCCGGACCGGCTGAACCTGACATCGCGCGAACGCGAAAACCTGTCGTCAATTTCCATGCGCCGGGACCGTGGTGCATTTGTGAACACCAGCTGGACCCGCCAGCATATGAATATTCTGAAAGCCGCCGCCAAAGACAAAGCCGTGGCACGGATTTTCGTCTTTCCCGGTGCCAAGGTGCAGATGTGCAAGGACGCAACCGGCAACCGTGCGTGGCTGCGCAAAATCAGGCCGTGGTGGGGGCATCATTATCATTTTCACGTTCGCCTGAAATGCCCCAAAGGGTTGAAAGGATGCGAAAACCAGGCACCACCGCCACCGGGTGACGGGTGCGATGCGGCCCAGTCTTGGGTGGATGATATCTTGGACCCACCACCCCCGGACAACACCCCGCGCAAGCCCCGCCCTGATATCATGTTAACAGATTTGCCGGCCCAATGCGCAGCCGTTATACAGTCGCGCTAATCACAGCCGCCACGTTGGTGGCGGCCTGGGGGCTGGGGGCGCAGGCCCCTGATAAGGCCAGTTTTGTCGCCAGTTACCGCTGGCAGGTTGAGCATGAAAAGTTCGGCGGGTTTTCCGGGCTGGAACTTGGTGAAAATGGCCGCGAATTTCTGGCCGTTGGTGACGGTGGTATCATGGTTGCGGGCAATCTGTTTCGGGACCCGGACACCGGGGTCATCACCGGCGTGTCACCCTTTGTGCCCTATGATCTGAAAACCCCGACCGGGGTGATCACCAAAGGTGTTTGGGATGACGGCGAAGGCCTGACCATCGTCAACAACAACCGCGCCTATGTGTCCTTTGAGGGTGAGCACCGTATCTGGGCCTATGACCAGCCCGGCGGCAATGCGACCCCTATTCCCAAACACCCCGATTTTGCACAAATGCAAAACAATTCCGCACTGGAGGTTCTGGCCAGTGACGATGCGGGAACCCTATTCACCCTGCCGGAAAGATCGGGCGTGATCACCCGCCCGTTTCCGGTTTATCGGTTCAAAAACGGAGTATGGGATCAGCCCTTTGGCCTGCCCCGGCGGGGGCCGTATCTGGCGGTGGGCGGTGATTTTGGCCCGGATGGAAAGTTTTACCTGCTTGAGCGTCACCTGACCGGAATATTTGGGTTCAAGACCCGGGTGCGCCGGTTCACCTTTACCGACGAAAGCGCCACGGATGAACAGGTTCTGCTGGAAAGCAGCGCCGGGCAGTTTGATAATCTGGAAGGCATTGCGGTCTGGCGTGACAAGGCCGGTGACATTCGACTGACGATGATTTCTGACGATAATTTTCGCGCCTTTCAGCGCACCGAATTTGTGGAATACCGGATCACGGATTGACTTGCAGTTTTGCCCAAGGGGCGGTAGGACGCGCCGTCCCCGGATGAACCGGGGGCCAAGTGTCCGCTACCTTGATAAAACGGAAAATATGACATGAATCGTATCATACCTGGCGTAATCGCCATGGCCACAGTTGTTGTGGCCTCTAATATTCTTGTGCAACACCTGTTTGGCCAATGGCTGACGTGGGGTGCATTTACCTATCCGGTTGCCTTTCTTGTCACTGATGTGATGAACCGGGTTTACGGCGCGAAAACCGCGCGGCGCATTGTTTTCGCCGGGTTTCTGGTCGGCGTGGCCAGTTCACTGGTTGGCACGCAAATCATCGGTGAATTTGGGCCGCTGGTGACGTGGCGCATCGCCTTTGGGTCGGGCATTGCGTTTTTGTCGGCGCAAATGCTGGATGTTGCGGTGTTTGACAAATTGCGCGCTGGCGCGTGGTGGCGCGCGCCGCTGACGTCCACCCTGATCGGGTCAAGCGTTGACACCATCCTGTTCTTTACAATCGCTTTTTCCGGCGCGCTGTCCTTTGTTGAACCGGGCAATGACGTAAGCTGGGCGGGGGAAGTTCTGCCCATTTTAGGGGCTGGCCCGGACGCCCCGTTATGGGTGTCCTTGGCAATCGCTGACTGGGGGGTCAAGCTGTTGCTGTCGCTGATCGCTCTTGTGCCATTTCGCATGATTGTAAGGCGGATGACGGCAGGGGCTGCGTAAAACCTTTTGACAAATACCAAATATATGGCAGGCTACCCCCATTCAGTTAACAAACGAAAGGAGGTGGCCAGTGTCCAGAGTGATATTGGAGAGCGGTGTTAGAACAATCAGAGGGATCGTCACCTGACGGCAAACCGAAGGGTGAATAACCTTTGACTGGGCCATGCCCTTTACTGGCCCGTCTCCTTGAAAACTCGAAAGGGCCACCGTGCAATCGGTGGCCCTTTTTGCTGAAAAGTATAAAGTGCGGATATGCTTAGAATTAACGACAATATTACGCTGGACGACTGGGAACTGTCAGAACAGTTCACCCGTGCATCCGGCCCCGGCGGGCAGAACGTCAATAAGGTGTCCACGGCTGTTGAACTGCGGTTTGAAGCCGCCCGTTCCCCCAACCTGCCGGCCCACGCCAAGAACCGC
>DAOURA010000154.1 GCA_030625325.1 Marinosulfonomonas sp. | reverse complement strand
CGCCCCGACAGTGCCCGCCTGATTGGCATGGCCGATCTGGTTGTTGCTGTCGGAACTGAATTGGCCGGCGTTGACCTGTGGCGCGATGCCCTTGGCCATAACTGCCCAATGGTGCGAATTGATATTGACGACACTGTTCTGAATGACGCCCACGGCGCAGACATTAAAATTAACGGTGATGCCGGTGTTGTTCTTGCGGCCCTTGGCGACCACCTGAAGCAGGAAAAGCCAAAGTGGGACCGATCTGTGGTCAGCCAAACGCGGGAAAAATTTCGTGCAGAAACAGATGCAGAACGCCCCGGTATCGCCCCCTATGTTGATGAAATGTCTGCTGTCCTGGCGCAAGATACCTTGATCTATTCTGACATGACCCAGTTTGCGTATGTCGCCAAAGAAATCTATCCGATGGAACGGGCGGGGTTGTGGCATCATCCCTATGGTTTTGGTACCCTTGGCTATGCACTTCCGGCGGCCATTGGTGGCAAAATCGGTGCGCCCGATCAGCCGGTCATCGCAATCGCCGGGGATTACGGGTTTCAATATACCTTGCAGGAACTGGGGGTGGCGGCCGAGCTGTCCCTGTGTCTGCCAATTATCCTGTGGGACAATGGCAAGCTGAAAGAAATTGAAGATTCAATGGTGCGTGCCCAGATGCCACCAAATTCGGTGATGGCCAAGAACCCGGACTTTGGATTGCTGGCTGCGGCTTATGGTGTGGGCTACGTCGCCCCTGCCGGACCAAAGCAGTTCCAGGGCGCACTAAAAACCGCGCTGAACGCAGATGGCCCAACGATCATCCACATCGCACCAAACTGGGCGCCTGACGGCGCATTATTATAAGCACTTCGTGCGATTTTCGCCCTGCTGGGGATATTTGACCAAAAAAGAAACTGCTTTCTTCTTTGTCTAAATATCCCCGCGCGGAGCGCATATCCGAGTGTCCAAAGGACACGAGATAAAGAAAGCCGCGCCGTAAGGTGCGCCCGCTTAGTTCCAGCAGCTTACTAATACGGTCATGTTTCCGGCCATCAATGTCAGGTCTTCAGGGGCCATGCTTGTGCTTGCTTCTGATGTTGGTGCTTCAACGCCATTTTCCGATAGGAACGCCGAGATAACGTTTGTGTCAGCCGCAAAATTCACCCCCTGTGGCAGGGTGCGGTTGCCATTGCTTTCGCCGGGCAACAGCATGCCGATAACGGCGCCGCTACTGTCAAAAACAGGACCACCGGCGTCACCGGCGGCGGCGTCCAGCGCCAGCCGCTTAATGGTTGGTTCACCCTTTAGGCCGGACAGATCAGCAAGGGTGCCATAGGTCAGGGTTGGTGCGCCCAATATGCCGCCATATGAATAACCCGAAACCGCGATTTCAGATTTGATGCGTGGGGTGCTGGTGCGCATTTGGGCGACCTGAATTGGTGATAATGCCTGTTCGGGGCGCAAAAGGGCCAAGCCTGATGCTTGATCAACGGCTGACACCTGAGCCTTATATGTGTCGTCCAGGGTTATCCGTTCACAGGAGGCAACGATTTCTGCTGTGGTCAAAACTGTGCCTGCATTGTCAACATAAAACCCGGACCGTGACAGGTCTGGGTGACGAATGGTCAGCCCCGCCAAAAGGTCCAGTGACTGGGCGGCGTTTGGGTCACCATAGACATCTGGCAGAACATTATCAGCCATGGTCGCAAGGCTGGTTTTCATTTCGTTGATCACCAGATTGCGGCGTTTGTCTGCGCCTGAGGGCCATATCACGGTAAAACCCTTAACATGGCCATTTGCCAGTGCCGCATAGGTATAGGATGAAATCCTGTCATTTCGGCCTGTCAATGTGAAGTCACGCGCACCGATATTGCGTTGGCCTTCCAGTGGGACAATTTCCAGCGTCTGCATGATATCGTAAAGCCCGCGCAGGGTTGCGTCATCGCCAGTTTGACTGATTAACAGAACTTTTACATCGCTGTCGCCCTTGGGTGAAAAATGTGCAAATGGTGGTTCGTAACGGTCAAATTCTACCATAGCAGTTGGCAGGCTGATCTTAATGCCTGTGGCTTCATCCACCACCAGCGCCATACCCATTGACGCCAGCATATCAGTATAACGGGTCACCAGATCACGACGTTGCGCCGTTGTCAGAACGCCGGTTTCTTCAATGCCTTCCTGACGCTGCCAGGCGGCCATGGATTTTCGCGTTCCCGGGCCGATTGCGCCGTCAATTGCGGATGTATAAAACCCTTCCCATTTCAGGGCGGTTTGGATCAGTTCACGTTCTTCGCGTGTCAGTCCCCGTTCAGAACGGCGCGCCTGTGCCACGGTTTCTTCGCCAATGATCAATGGTGCGGTAGGCACCAGCGGGGTTTGGGGGGGCACCACGGCCGGTGTAGCAGGCTGTGCGATGGTTGCCGCCCCGCCCACAGGCCAGAACTGACGGCGAAAGTTTGATCCATCCACAATATAGCTGTCACCGGGAATTTGGCGGGTTATGCGCAACTGGCGCAGGGTGTCTTCCGCGTCAATCGGGCTGAACGGGCCAAGGGCAATGGCATACCAGCCAGAGCGCATGGTAAAGCCGCTAACCTGTTGCAGGGAACCGGCATAGGCACGGGCCACATCCTGGGCTTTACCCAGGCTGCGTTGTGCTTCGATCTGCACCCACATGGTTTGTTGTGCCGAGGCAATATTTGCCAGAGCTGAGGCCAAAAAAATAGCCACGCCAAAAATTAATTTGCGCATAAAAATACCGTCCGCTTCCCAATTCCAACATTCGACGCGGACACTAGCCGTGCGCGCGCCGAAATGCACGTTCTGATTGGTATGGGCGGTTTGGTGCCCCCTATGGGTTAGTTTTGTGCAACACCGCCCTGTTTTGCTTCGTTATTCAGGATGAACATTGAAGACGCAATAATCAGGAACAGGCCTAACCACATCGTGCCTTCGGGCATGAACCCAAAAACCAACCAGCCAAGAAAGACATTCATCGGCAGTTTCACATGGTCAAAGGGTTGCAGATAGGCCGCGTCAGCCACGTTATAGGCCCGCGCCAATGCATATTGCGCCCCGGCTGTTAAAATACCGGCAAACAGAACCAGCCATATGATAACGCCAGACCCCAGGGCAAACCCGCCCCCAATTGCCAGAACCCCATTTATTGGTGTTAGCAACAGCAGTAAAAATATGGTCAGGGTTTCCGGGCCATCGGTTCTGGTCAGTTTTTTCGTAACCAGTGATGACATCGCCCAAAGTGCTGCGGCCCCAATTGGCAACAGGGCGGCCTGGCTAAAGGTTTCTGACCATGGTGACAGAATGATCATCCCGCCGACAAAGCCAACCGCAACCGCGCCCCAGCGTTCGGGCGTGACCTTTTCGCCCAGAAACAGATGTGCACCAAGGGCCACAAAAAACGGTGATGTCATAATTAACGCAATGGCCTGCCAAATCGGCACAGTGGCCAGACCCATCACCCATAGCTGAACCCCCGCAGCCGCGAAAAACACCCGCAGAATATGCAGCGGCAGTTGGCTGGTGGCCATTGCATATCGGGTGTGGCGTAAAACCCAAGGGATGCTGAACAGCAAGGCAATCAGATACTGCCAAAAGGCAACAGATGTGGATGACTGCCCATATTTCATGGTCAGTAATTGCACCAATATATTGACCAGCGCGAACAATAGCCCCGCCCCGATCATATAAGAAGCACCCAAATAGGCGGATGCCCGTTGTGTATTAACGATAGTCTGAGTCATGGCGTTGTCCTTTTTCCTTACGCGCAAGACCCAAGGCAAACAGGACAACATGCATCGCGCTGGAACCAGCGTAACCCAAATCCCGTTCTCTTCCATCCGGACTATGACCGTCGGCCCCGGAGTTTCACCGGATCTGCTGACCCCGCCAAATTTGGCGGGCGCTCGCGGGCTTTCACAGGTGTGATTTACCGCCGGTGGGGAATTGCGCCCCGCCCTGAGAACATACCACCCCGATCAGGGTGACAACTGGACGCTAGATTAAACCAATGTGGCATGCAAGATGTGGAATTGGCGCAGATGCCGACAGGAGGTTGCCGATGAATGATACAAGCCTTGACCCTGCGGATTGGGACGGGTTTCGCAATGGCGCCCATCAGTTGTTGGACGTCGCACTGGATAAAATGCAAAATTCGGATCAGGGCCCGGTCTGGACACCACTGCCTGATGAAATGAAGACAGACTTGGCTGGCCCGCTGCCTGTTGATCCAATGGCGGGGCCGGATTTGGTGAACAGGCTGGCGGCGTTGCTGCCATATGGTGTGGGCAACACCCACCCACGGTTTTTTGGCTGGGTTCATGGGGCCGGCAACCCCGGCGGTGTTTTGGCCGAATTGGTTGCCGCGGCGATGAATGCCAACCTTGGCGGGCGGGACCACGGCGCGATCTATGTGGAACGTCAGGTGCTGGATTGGGCGCGCCAGATGATGGGTTTTCCTGATGGTTCCAGTGGCCTGATCACGTCTGGTACGTCTATGGGTACAATTGTTGCCCTGAAAGTTGCCCGCGACCGCGCACTGGGATTTGCCAGTCGCAAGGCGGGTGTTGGTGGGGCGGGGCTGGTTGGTTACACCAGCGAACAGGCCCATTCCTGTATTGCGCGGGCGTTTGATATGCTGGGGCTGGGGACAGATGCGTTAAGGAAAATACCGTGTGATGCTGATTTTCGAATGGATTTGGGCGCGCTGTCGGCGCAGATCAGCAAAGATCGGGGGGCGGGGCTGACCCCGTTTGTGGTTGTGGGGACTGCTGGTTCGGTGAATGTGGGGGCGATTGATGACCTGAATGGCATTGCCGATATCGCCAGCGCCGAAAACCTGTGGTTTCACGTTGATGGCGCGTTTGGGGCCACCGGGGTGTTGTCGGATCACGTGCGCCCGATGCTGGCCGGGTTGGGGCGTGCGGATTCGCTGGCCTTTGACTTTCACAAATGGCTGCACGTCAATTATTCGGCCGGGTGTGTTTTGATCCGCGATCAGGCGGCCCATTTGAAAACGTTTTCGGATCGCCCGGAATATTTGGCGGGTGCTGCGCGGGGTCTTGCCGCCGGGGCACCGTGGCCGGTGGATTATGGCCCCGAGCTGTCACGCGGGTTTATCGCGCTAAAAATCTGGGCCCATTTTTTGGAACACGGGACTAAACGGCTGGGCGATGCCATAACCCGCAACTGTGAACAGGCACAGGTGTTGGCGGGGCTGGTGCGTGAACGGGGCGACCTTGAACTGCTTGCGCCGGTTGCCCTGAATATCGTGTGTTTTCGCTATGGTGAGCGCGACGCGGTGAACGAAGAAATCGTTGTGCAATTGCAGGAACAGGGCCTTGCGGCCCCTTCAACCACCCG
>DAOURA010000200.1 GCA_030625325.1 Marinosulfonomonas sp. | reverse complement strand
GCAGGTTTCAAAAGACGAACACCCCCGCCCCGGCGTCACCCTTGAAGGGCTGGCCAAAATGCGTGCGCCGTTCCGAAAGGGCGGCAGTGTGACCGCCGGCAACGCGTCCGGCGTAAACGACGGCGCGGCGGCGATGATCATCGCAACAGAAGCGGCGGCAAAAAAACACGGGCTTACCCCGATTGCCCGCATTATCGGCGGCGCAACGGTTGGCGTGGCCCCGCGCATCATGGGCTATGGCCCGGCGCCCGCCATTACCCGGCTTTGCACGCGCTATGGCATTTCACTGGATCAGGTTGATGTGATTGAACTGAACGAAGCCTTTGCCAGTCAGGCCCTTGCCACCACCCGCGCCCTGAAGATTGCCGACAATGACCCGCGGGTTAACCCCAACGGCGGCGCGATTGCCCTTGGCCACCCGCTGGGGATGTCGGGCACGCGGATTGCGGGTACGGCCGCACTGGAACTGGGCGAACGCACGGGGCGCATTGCGATTGCCGCCATGTGTGTTGGCGTTGGTCAGGGGATCGCGGTGGCAATGGAAAGGGTCTGACGACCCCTTCCGATTTGCCCGTGCTTAGGCGCGCAGTTTGAAACGCTGGATTTTGCCAGTGGCTGTTTTTGGCAGGTCATCAACAAAATCGATCCAGCGCGGGTATTTCCACGGGCCAATGGATGTTTTGACGTGTTCTTTTAGCACATCAAACAGACCGTCCCCGCTGACCCCGTCATTTAGCACCACGAACGCCTTGGGTTTGATCAGACCTTCGTCGTCTTCCCATTCGACAACGGCCGATTCCAAAACGGCCGGGTGTGCCCCAAGGGCCTGTTCCACTTCAAACGGTGAAACCCAGCGCCCAGAAACCTTGAACATATCATCCGTGCGCCCGCAATAATGGTAATAGCCTTCTGCGTCGCGGGTGTATTTGTCGCCCGTGTGGGTCCATTCCCCGGCAAAAGTCGCGCGCGATTTGGCCCGCTGGTTCCAGTATCCATCCGCCGCAGAGCCACCAGAAACCAGCAATTCGCCAATTTCATCAACGCCTGCATCCTGGCCATTTTCATCCACCAGTCGCAGTTTGTACCCCGGTATTTCCTTGCCCGAGGTGCCATAGCGGATATCACCGGGGCTGTTGGACAGGAACACATGCAGCATTTCGGTTGACCCGATACCGTCCAGAATATCCACGCCCATACGCGCGCTCCAGGTGGTGCCGATATCCATTGGCAATGCCTCACCCGCCGAAATGCAACGGCGCAACTTGGCCGAGCTGTTCTTGGGCTGACATTCCGGGTCCGCAAGCATCGCGGCGTAAAGGGTTGGCACCCCAAAAAATAACGTCGGGTTATATTTGTTCATTGTTTCAAGAACCGATTGGGGTGTTGGCCTGCCGGGCAACAAAACCGTTGTGGCCCCCACCGACATCGGGATCGCCATGCCCGCCCCAAACCCATAGGCAAAGAACAACTTGGCCGCCGAAAAGCACACATCGTCGTGTTCAATTCCAAGGACATTGGCCCCGTAATTATCCGCCACATACATCGAACTGGTGTGAATATGGCGCACCCCCTTGGGGGCACCGGTTGACCCGGACGAATACAGCCAAAACGCCGTTTCATCCGAACAGGTCGGTGCCGTGTGGGCGGTTTTTGCAGCCCCATCCATCAGCGCCTGAAAATCGGCATAACCCGCGGCGTCCCCGTCAACAACGATGACATGTTTCAGGGACCCCATCTGCCCCAGAATAGGCGCCACCACCGGCAACAGCCCCGCCGAGATGAACAATGCCTCAACCCGGCTGTCGTTTAGCATATATTCATATTGATCCGTGGTCAGCAGCGTATTCAGGCAAACCGGCACAACACCGGCCCGCAACGCCCCCCAAAACACAATCGGGAAATCAACCGTGTCATGCATCAGCATGGCAATTCGGGTTTCACGGCCAATCTTCAGATCACCCAAAACATTGGCCACCTGATAGGTCGCGGTTTGCAGGTCTTCGTAGGTCAGCGTGCGCGCCGGATCTATAAATGCGACCTTGCCGCCATAGCCGCGTTCCACATTCCGGTCGACCAGATCCTGGACGGCGTTGTATTGTCTTGGTCCACCCATGTGCGTCTCTCCCTTGGCACTGGCTATTTCAAAAAACGTATTGTAGTACCTTTATACCCTTAAACAAGTAATCGCAAAAGAGATTGTCATGAAAACACTTCACCCCGAAGGCTGGGATGCCCCAATTGGGTATTCAAACGGCATAATGGTACCTGCTGGCAAGATTATTTTTGTCGCCGGACAGGTCGGATGGAACGAAAAGCAGATTTTCGAAAGCACTGATCTGGTGCCACAGTTCGAACAGGCGTTGAAAAACGTGCTGGCCGTGGTCGCAGAAGGTGGCGGCACTGCCGAAAATATTTGCCGCATGACGGCCTTTTGCTGTGATAAACCGGCCTATCTGGCGGTGCGCGGCCAGCTTGGCAAAATCTGGCGTGCGCAGATGGGAAAACATTTCCCGGCGATGAGCATGATTTTCGTGTCCGACCTTCTGGATCATCCCGGTTTGATCGAACTGGAAGCCACGGCCGTTCTGCCCGCCTGACAGGCGCGTGGCCCGTTAACTGACCGGGTCAGAACTGGGTAAAACAAGCTGGCCTTCGCGGCGTGCGATCTGTTTCAACATGGTTGAAATTGTGATCGCACCCAGCGTGGCCTTTTCGATGTCGTCAATTTCGCACATCACTTCGAACAGGGCCCATTCCACCGGGGTTGCCTTGGATTCATCGGACAATCTGCAATTGCCGGATGCATCTTCAAACAGGTTGATCACATCCAGCATGGTTGTGCGGCGGGCATTACCACTAAAGCTATAGCCGCCCCCAACACCGCGAATTGACGTCACCAGACCGGCGCGCCCCAGCGTGTGCATGACTTTGGCAAGGTGATGCGCAGAAACGCGGTATTTTTCACCAATTTCGGAAACCGATACCTGCCGGCTGGGATCAGAGGCCAGTTCAATCAGGGCATATATTGCCAGACGACTTGATTTTTGCACTTTTAACGACCTCTTTTCTTACTAAACTATCGGCTGGCTGAATGCTCAGCTGTCCAGTTCCATTTCAAGCTGAATATAGGGACCGGCAACCATGCCTTCACTGCGAAAAAACGCCATGTGAAGCTGATTCTTGCGCGGCACCATGGTTCGCATGGTTTTTATCCCGGCCAGTCTGAATTCTGCCGACATCGCGCCGAATAGTTTTTCACCGATACCTTGCAATCTTGTGCCCGGCTCAACCGCAAAGGCAAAGACCCAGCCACAGGGTTCAGAGCCAAATTCCCAACCGCGTATTTCCCCAACAATATAGCCTAATGCCTTTGTGTCGGCGTCATCATCACTGGCACATGCCACCAGAAAAAACCGTTTGTCCATTCGGCGGGCCGCAAATCGTTCGTAAATGTCTTGCCAGTAATCGGGTTTCGCCAATAGGGTTACCCGTTCATCAAGGGCGACAATATGATCAAGATCGTTTTCTCTGACCCGCCTGATTTCAATCCCGCCTTTGTTGGGGGAAATTGGGTCCTGTTCGGTCTGGTTCATCATCACTCCTTGCATGCACAAAGTCCTGCCGCCCCTGTACCATAGCGTTTAAATCGGTATAATGGTACTTAAATTAGTATTTAGGGAATCCCTAAGGAAAAGGCCGCACCCAATGAAGCAAGTTGTCAGTATAAACGTCAATGGCAAAAACTA
>DAOURA010000015.1 GCA_030625325.1 Marinosulfonomonas sp. | reverse complement strand
CAGCGTGGCGTGACATGGGTTGATGACCCCAGCAACGAAGACCCCAAATACGACCGTATAAAAATGCGCAAGGCGCTGGTGGTGCTGGACGCCCTTGGCATCACATCGCAGGGTTTGGCCGATACCGCCGCGCGCATGGCGTCCGTGCGCGAGGTGCTGGATCAGGCGACATCAGACGCCACACTTGCACTGGCAAAGGTTCGGGGTGGGGCGGTTTATCTGGACGCGCCAGAATTGTTTGACCTGCCGTCGGAAATACGCCGCCGGTTGCTGGCCCACACCCTGTGCTGGGTTTCGGGCGCGGTCTATCAACCCCGTCGCGCACCACTTTTGGAACTGGAAGGCCTGATCAGGGCAAAAAAGACATCAACCCTTCACGGATGCTTGATCACACCATTAAAAGAAAATTGTATTATTGCCCGTGAATTTAGTGCGGTTGCGTCGCTTGCTGTTGATCCGGGCAGCGTTTGGGATGGCCGCTGGCGGTTAAATGGGCCAGCGCAGGCTGGGTATGAAATTCGGGCAACCGGTGAAAAAGGCCTTAGTTTGCTGGGTAATTGGCGCGAAACCGGGTTGCATCGCAGCGTCTTACTGGGCGCCCCGGCGGTTTGGTCGGGCGGTGATTTGGTGGCCGCACCACTGGCTGGTCTGGTCAACGGATGGCGCGCGAAATTGGTTCATGGGGAAAAACATTTCCATACATCTGTCTTATCGCATTGAACTGCCTGAAATCATCCTTATTTTAGGCATCGAACCGCACTGTGCGGACTATAATCCCTTTTACAAGGAGAGTTGCCTTGGGTAACGCGCGAAATATCGCCTTTTGGGTTGTGCTTTTTCTACTGATTCTGGCGCTTTTCAATCTGTTCAGCGGCGGACAGTCGACAATCAGTTCCCGCTCAATCAATTATTCTGACTTTGTCAGATCCGTTGAAAACGGTGAAATTCAAAGTGTGACGCTTGATGGGGAAAATATCCTGTTTCGCGGTGCCGATGGTCAGGACTATGTGACGATCAAGCCATCGCGCGCTGAAATCACCGACCGTTTGATCGAAAACAATGTGGTGGTGAATGCCAAGGCACAGGAACAATCGGGCCTGTCATCGGTGATCATGACTTTCCTGCCGTTCTTATTGCTGATTGGGGTTTGGATTTATTTCATGAACCGGATGCAGGGCGGCGGCAAAGGCGGGGCAATGGGGTTTGGCAAAAGCCGGGCAAAATTGCTGACCGAACGTCAGGGGCGCATAACCTTTGACGATGTGGCCGGTATTGATGAAGCCAAGGAAGAGCTGGAAGAAATCGTTGAATTTCTGCGCAACCCACAGAAATTTTCCCGTCTTGGCGGTAAAATCCCAAAGGGTGCATTGCTGATCGGGCCACCGGGTACGGGTAAAACCCTTTTGGCGCGTGCCATTGCCGGTGAAGCCGGGGTGCCGTTTTTCAATATTTCGGGGTCTGATTTTGTTGAAATGTTCGTGGGCGTTGGTGCAAGCCGGGTGCGCGACATGTTCGAGCAGGCAAAGAAAAATGCGCCCTGCATTGTGTTTATTGACGAAATTGATGCTGTTGGTCGGTCCCGTGGGGCAGGCTATGGCGGTGGTAATGATGAGCGCGAGCAAACCCTGAACCAGTTGCTGGTTGAAATGGACGGGTTTGAAGCAAACGAAGGCGTTATCATTCTGGCGGCCACCAACCGGTCCGACGTTCTGGACCCCGCATTGCTGCGCCCCGGTCGATTTGACCGTCAGGTTCAGGTTCCAAACCCTGATATCAAAGGCCGCGCGCAAATTTTGGAAGTACATGCACGTAAGGTGCCCCTTGGGCCAGATATCGATCTGCGGATCATTGCGCGCGGCACACCGGGGTTTTCGGGGGCTGATCTGGCCAATCTTATCAACGAATCTGCCTTGATGGCCGCACGAATTGGCCGGCGTTTTGTGACCATGGAAGATATGGAAAACGCCAAGGATAAGGTGATGATGGGGGCCGAACGCCGTTCTATGGTGTTGACCGCTGAGCAAAAGGAAAAGACCGCCTATCACGAAGCGGGGCACGCCATTGTTGGTATTTCCCTGCCCAAGTGTGACCCGGTTTATAAGGCCACAATCATTCCACGCGGTGGTGCGTTGGGGATGGTTGTGTCACTGCCGGAAATTGACCGCCTGAATTGGGAACGATCCGAATGCGTCCAGAAACTGGCGATGACAATGGCCGGCAAAGCCGCCGAGATCATAAAGTTCGGCAAGGACGATGTGTCCAACGGCCCGGCTGGGGATATCCAACAGGCGTCCACACTGGCGCGCGCTATGGTTTTGCGCTGGGGTATGTCCGATAAGGTGGGCAACATCGACTATCAGCAGGCCCACGAAGGTTACATGGGCAATGGCGCCGGGGGGCTGTCAATCTCGGCTGCCACAAAAGAGTTGATTGAGGACGAAGTCAAAACCCTGATCGATACCGCCTATGAAACGGCCCATAAGTTGATCACCAAGAAGAAAAAGGAATTCAATCGCCTTGCTGAGGGGCTGTTGGAATATGAAACCCTGACTGGTGATGATATTCAAAAGGTCATCAAGGGTGAGGCCTTGTCATCAAGCAATGACGAAGACGACACCCCCGATCAGGGCAGTGCGCCGTCGGTTACGGCCATTCCAAAAACCAAGCCCAAGCCCAAACCAAAGGGCGGGTTGGAGCCAGAACCGGCATCCTGACCCAAACAAATTGCGACAAACATTGCCCCGCTGCCAAATTGGCGCGGGGCTTTTTTGTCTGAACGCAAAGTTGATTGTTCTGATTGCTAAGTTCCATTTGATTTCGGGGCAGGGCGGGGTAGTAATACGCAAAAGGAGACCCACATGCCCGCATTGATCCCCACCAGCTTTGGCGCAACCGTGACATGGTTGGGCCGGGTCGAAGACCACGCCGATAGCCTGCGCGCAACCGCGCTGAACAGTATGTTTGCCAGTTTTGCCGGTGTTGACGGGGAACATCATGCGGGTTTGACCCGGGCATCCTGTAGCCGGGTTGTGTCGCAATACCCCAAGGGCACGCAAATCAGAAACACCCGCCAGTTTTCCATTGTAAGTGCGGAAGAATTGGAACAGATCGCGAAAAACGCAGGGTTGGACGCGATTGATCCGGGTTGGATCGGGGCGTCAATGGTGATCCGGGGCATCCCTGATTTTACCCATGTTCCGCCCTCGTCACGTTTGCAGATCGCAGGGGGCGCGACCCTGACCATTGATATGGAAAACCGCCCCTGCCACCTGCCAGCCAAGGTGATTGATCAGGATGCACCGGGGTACGGTAAGGCGTTCAAGGCGGCGGCGATCAATTTGCGTGGGGTGACGGCCTGGGTCGAACGGGAAGGGCAGATAACGGTCGGTGATGAGGTAGGCCTGCATATTCCGGATCAGGACCCTTGGCGGCACCTTCAAACAGTGCGAAATCAGGGGTAACGGCAATTTTCGCCGGTTCCTGCGCCGAAAATGTCGGAATTGCCCGTGTGTATGCCACCCTCTACCGTTACATCCCATGTAGCATATTATTTTAGTGAACGGGAATCCCATGGCCTATAAAACCGATATTGAAATTGCGCGTGAAGCTGACAAACACCCAATTCAGGAAATAGGCGCCAAGCTGGGGATCAGCAGCGATGATTTGCTGCCCTATGGCCATGACAAGGCCAAGGTTAGCCAGTCTTTCATCAACTCGGTTCAGGGCAACGAAAACGGCAAGCTGATCCTTGTAACAGCCATCAGCCCGACGCCCGCCGGTGAAGGCAAAACAACAACCACTGTGGGGCTGGGGGACGGCCTGAACAAGATCGGCAAAAAGGCGGCGATTTGCATCCGAGAGGCATCCCTTGGTCCCTGTTTCGGGATGAAGGGGGGGGCGGCCGGTGGTGGCTATGCCCAGGTTATTCCGATGGAAGAAATGAACCTGCATTTCACCGGGGATTTCCATGCAATTACCAGCGCGCATAATCTGCTTAGCGCGATGATTGATAATCACGTTTACTGGGGAAATGAGCTGGAAATTGACATCCGCCGGATCAGCTGGAAGCGGGTTGTCGATATGAATGACCGGGCTTTGCGCGAAATTACCGCGTCCCTTGGCGGGGTGGCCAATGGTTTCCCCCGTGAGGCCGGGTTTGATATTACCGTTGCCTCCGAAGTGATGGCCTGTCTGTGTCTGGCAAATGATCTGAATGATCTGCAAAAGCGCCTTGGTGACATCATCGTCGCACAGCGCCGTGACCGCAGCCCGGTATATGCCCGCGATCTACAGGCCGATGGCGCGATGACCGTCCTGCTAAAGGACGCGATGCAGCCCAATCTGGTGCAGACGTTGGAAAACAACCCGGCGTTTGTGCATGGCGGTCCGTTTGCCAATATCGCCCATGGCTGTAATTCGGTGATTGCCACCACCACGGCGCTAAAGCTCGCGGATTATGTGGTGACAGAGGCCGGATTTGGCGCCGATCTGGGGGCTGAAAAGTTCATGAATATCAAATGCCGCAAGGCCGGGCTTGCCCCCGACTGCGTGGTTTTGGTGGCGACTGTTCGGGCGATGAAGATGAATGGCGGCGTGGCCCGAAAAGATCTGGGCCCAGAAAATGTTCAGGCGGTAACTGATGGTTGTCCGAACCTTGGGCGCCACATTGGGAACCTGAAAAGTTTCGGTGTGCCGGTTGTGGTGGCGATCAACCATTTTGTTACGGACACTGACGCCGAAGTGCAGGCCATTAGGGACTATTCTGAAAGTCAGGGTGCCGAGGCAATCCTTTGTCAGCACTGGGAAAAAGGATCAGATGGGATCGTTGATCTAGCAACCCGTGTGGCCGAAATTGCCGATAGCGGTGCCAGCCAGTTTGCCCCGCTTTATGTGGATGATCTGCCGCTGATGGACAAGATTGAGCGGATCGCGAAACGGATTTACCGCGCCGATGACGTGTTGGCGGACCAGAAAATCCGTGATCAGTTGCGCCAATGGGAAGATCAGGGGTTTGGTCACCTGCCAATCTGCATGGCCAAAACCCAGTATTCATTTAGCACCGATCCGGCCCTGCGTGGTGCCCCCACCGGCCATTCCATGCCAATCCGAGAGGTCCGCCTGTCGGCCGGCGCCGGGTTTATCGTTGTGGTCTGCGGGCAAATAATGACTATGCCGGGCCTGCCGCGTTCACCGGCGGCCCAGCAGATTATGCTAAATGACGCAGGCGAAATAGAGGGACTATTTTGACGGTATGATTCTTATGAAAAACTTACATGTATTCATATGCTTATCGGCGTTGATGGTGGCCGCGTTGGCGGGGCAAAAGGCCAATGCAGAGCCGCGGGTTTTTACTACCAGCTTTGAAGAAGTGTCGGATTTTCAGGGTTTTTACATAGTACCTCAGAACCACAAGGGAACTGCCAGTCATGACCTAACTAATGAGAACGCCCATTCCGGTGAGTTTTCGCATAAGGGGTGGGTCAGTGACGCTAATAACGCCAGTTCTTTTGGAATAAATAACAACCACCGCGCCTACCCAACCGTACAATTATACAAGCTGCCCAAAAGGGCGTTTAAAACGCCGGTGGATATTGAGTTTTGGGTATGGCTGGATATGGAGCTGAAAAAAGGTGAATGGTTTAGTTTTGCGACATTGGACCATACAACATCTAACAAATGGGACCCTGTGTTGGTTAATCTTAGTGACGAAGGTTATGTTCATCTGATGCACGTACCGACCAACGGGTTGGGGAAACGGACCTTTCAGACTGGCGATGTCAGGTTCCCGATGCGCCAATGGGTGAGGCTGAATATAGAACTGCATTTCGACAAATACGAAGGATATGCAGAAGTTCGACAGGACGGGATCCTGGTTTCAAAATCGGAGATCAGACGTGGAAGTGGCCTGTTTACGCAGGCACATTTTGGCCTATATGCGCCACCGTCAGTCAAAACAGGTGTGGTTTACAACGACGATCTGGTTATTAGAGAACTAGCACGAAACTAAAGGATAAGGGGTTATCATGAGCGCCAAAATTATCGACGGAAAGGCCTTTTCCGCCACTGTGCGGGCCAAGGTTGCGGGGCATGTGGCCCGCCTGAAGGCGGAACATGGCATTACCCCCGGTTTGGCAGTGGTGCTGGTGGGTGAAGACCCGGCCAGTCAGGTTTACGTGCGCTCAAAGGGCAAAATGACCGTCGAAGTGGGGATGAAGTCGGTAGAGCACAAACTGGATGTGGAAACATCTGAGGCGGATCTGTTGGCCCTGATTAAGACGCTGAACGCGGACGCCAGCATTCACGGTATATTGGTGCAATTGCCATTGCCGGATCATTTGAACGAAGATCTGGTGATCAATTCCATCGATCCGGCCAAGGATGTTGACGGGTTTCATATTTCCAATGTTGGCCTTCTGGCGACCGGTCAAAAAGCAATGGTC
Source organism: Marinosulfonomonas sp. (assembly GCA_030625325.1). Taxonomy (GTDB): domain Bacteria; phylum Pseudomonadota; class Alphaproteobacteria; order Rhodobacterales; family Rhodobacteraceae; genus NVTR01. The sequence continues at coordinate 17,904 of DAOURA010000015.1, read as the reverse complement.
CCTTGCACGCCGCTTGGCTGCCTGATGATGCTGCGTGATCACCACGGGTCCCTGTCGGGGCTGAATGCGGTGGTGGTGGGGCGGTCCAATATTGTGGGTAAGCCGATGGCGCAATTGTTGTTGCGTGACAGTTGCACCGTCACCATCGCCCACAGCCGCACAAAAGATATTCAGGACCTGTGTCGCGGGGCCGATATTCTGGTGGCCGCAGTGGGGCGCGCGCAAATGATTACCGGTGACTGGGTGAAACCCGGTGCAACGGTGATTGATGTGGGGATTAACCGCATTGATGCCCCCGAAAAGGGCGAAGGGAAAACCCGCCTTGTGGGGGACGTTGATTTTGCGTCAGCAAGTGCTGTGGCCGGTGCAATAACACCTGTGCCCGGTGGGGTTGGCCCAATGACTATCGCCTGTTTGCTGGCCAATACCGTGACGGCCTGTTGCCGTGCGAACAATATCGCCGAGCCCGAGGGCCTGACGGCCTGACACAACTCCAAAACCCCCAATTACACCTTGGTTGTTCGAATTGTGATAGTTTTGAGCATAGTCAAGAAAAAAGGGCCTGCACAATTGCATGAATTGTGCAGGCCCTATTCAAGATCAACCAGGTATTTTCCGGTGGTTAGTGGATGATCGTTTCTTCTTTGACGAACATATTTGCCCAGGCCCGGTCAATCAGGTCCGGTGTCATCTGATACGGGATACCTTCGAATTCACAAATCGCGATCATCTGGTCAATTAGAAAGACCGGCTGATAATTCGCATAAACATTGTCGATTGTCGGGTATTTTGTCTTTAGCAGGTAAACCAGCGCTTCTTCGTTTAGGGGCATCTTTTTCTTGCGCGCCACCATCGCAAAAATTTTCAGATAATCTTCCTGCACGGGGCCATCAATTTTGATCTTAAAGAAGATCCGGCGCAGGGCCGCTTTGTCGAAAATCTCATTCGGGTGAAAGTTGGTTGAAAAGATCACCAGCGTATCGAACGGCACTTCGAACTTTTCCCCTGATTGCAGGGACAGGATATCTTTGTTTTCTTCCAATGGAACAATCCACCTGTTGATCAGGGCCTGTGGTGGTTCGGCCTGACGCCCAAGGTCATCCACAATAAAGATGCCGCCGGTTGATTTCATCTGCAACGGCGCCTGATAGGTGCGCGATGTCTTGTTATAAACCAGATCAAGCATATCAAGCGACAATTCACCACCTGTCACCACGGTTGGGCGCTGACACAGCACATAGCGCCGGTCATAGCGGTTTGACGTGCGGCGCAGGGAATTTGGGTCATCCACCAGTTCTTCGGCGATCGTGTGCACGATAGGGTCATAAACAGTGATCACCTGACCAGAATATTCAATGGCGCGTGGCACAAAGATATTGTCACCCAATGCATCACGAATACCGTTTGAAATTGACGACTTACCATTGCCGGGGGGGCCATACATCAGGATCGAACGACCAGCAGAAACCGCAGGCCCAAGGTGGCCAAGCAGTTCATCCGGCAGGATCAGATGCCCCATCGCCCCGGTCAGCATGTCACGCGTGACCTGAATGTTTCGGATAGACTGGCGTTTTACCTGTTCGCCATATTCAGACATCGGGATCGGCATCGCGCCATAATATTCGGACTGCGACAGCGCGTCCAGCGCGCGGGTTTTGCCAGCATCCGACAGCCGGTAACCCATTTCATTGCCCGAGTTGGCATGCAGGGTGCCGGTTGATTCCAGCAATCTCTGACCACGGGCCAGATCAATAAGTTCCTGGACCACGTTCACAGGCAGGCACATGACGTGCGACAGCTCTGTGACACGTTCCAAATTCATACGGAACATGGTTTTCAGCAGGATATCCCGCATCATAACCATTGTCAGACCGGTGTCTTCCAATACGCGTGGCGCCGGGGGGGCCATCACTGAAGAAGTCTGCATGTTCATCGCCGTACCTCAAATCTGCCGATGGATTGTTGTTAATCTGGCGCGCGCACCAAAATTGAACAGCAAAACCACCAAAGGGTTTTTACATTGCCCACCCTTGCCGCGTATCCTGCATGAAAGTTACAGGGACAAGTATGAACAGATCAAATCCTACAGTTATGTTTGGCTTTTTTGTGGCGGTTATCGTTGCATTATGTGGAGCTTCGCTTCTTAAGGGCGGTTTTTACCTTGGCAAGCATGAAGGTGACACTTTTCACCTGTTGCAGGTTGTTTTTCGCATGGCCGACGGTCAGTGGCCGCACCTGGATTTTATGACCCCGATCGGGGTTTTGGCGTTCGCGCCGATCGCGCTGTTTGTTAAACTGGGCTATGGGGCCGGGGTTTCCATATTTCTTGCGCAGACACTTGTATCCGTTTTGTTTTTGCCCGCCGTGTGGTGGGTAGCCTATAGTCGGATGCGCGGCGTGCTGCCCTATTTCTTTGGGTTGGCAGTGTTCGTTCTAATCGGCGCGCTGGTCCACGGGGAAGCCCAGCGCAGTGTGTCTATTTCCATGCATTACAACAGATGGGCCTGGGCGGCGGCCTTTGTTGCGATCGCGGCGGCCGTGATCCCTGCGCACCGCCCGGCGCGCCCTGTTCTGGACGGGACGATCATAGGTTTGATGATGTCGGTGCTATTGCTGACCAAGGTGACTTATTTCGCGGCATTTGCATTTCCTGTTCTGCTGGCAATGATTTTGCGCCGCTCATTCTGGGTGATATTTTATGCGGCCCTTGCAGGGGCCGTTGTTTTTGCGGTGGTTAGCATGCTGGCTGGCATAGGTTTCTGGCAGGCGTATCTGCGTGACATCATCGGTGTTGCCCTGTCCGAAGGCCGCCCAAATCCGGGGGAACCGTTTGGTGCGGTGGTCGGTGCGCCGGCCTATCTGGGGGCAAGTCTGGCATTAATCGCCGGGGTAATTGTGCTGCGCCAGTCACTGGAAATGGTCGGCGGTCTGGTTTTGCTGGTACTGACGCCGGGGTTCTTTTATGTGACCTATCAGAATTTTGGCAATGATCCCCAATGGCTAATCCTTTTGGGGGTTTTACTGCTGGCGTTTCGCCCAAAACTTGGCATTCGCAACGGTCTGGGCTGGGACATGGGCGTCGCGGTAAAAATTACGGCGGCGGTTGCTTTTGCGACGGCGGCACCATCATTTTTTAATCTGGCATACAGCCCGTTTCGCCATGCGATGGTTGATACGGCCGACTATACCCCGATGTTGCCGCGCGCGACGTTGCATTCAGATATTTATGCGACAACCCTGCGGGCAACGCGCACTGATGCCCGTGGGCCGCTGGCGGTTGAGGGCACAGGGCTTGTTGCATTTGACGAACAGGCAGGGCGCGACGAACCCACTGTTTTCATGGGGGAAACCCTGCCCGATTGTGAACTGGCACTTGGGCTGTCGGCGTGGTTTGACGTTATCGTGGCCGATCTGGAAGACGCCGGACTGGCCCAGGGAAAGCGCTTGTTCGCGGCTGATCTGTTTTCCAGCCACTGGCTGTTTGGCGCGTTGGAGCCACTGGAAAATGGCGCGCCGTGGTATTATGGCGGCTTGCCGGGGCTTAGAACGGCGGATTATTTGCTGGTTCCACTATGCCCGGTGACACCTGATCTTCGGGGTAAAATTCTGGCGGGGATTGGTGAAGAGGGGCTGGAATTCAATGAAATCCGGCGCACGCCGCTTTATATATTGTTTGAACCGGTGCGCTGAATTCAGGCGCCGTAAACGACACCCAAAGCCAGATAAAATGCCAGTGTCGGCCCCAGTGCCAACCCCATCGGAAAGCTGCGGCTTTCCCATGAAACCCAGTCCGGTGTTCGTTTGCGCATCAGGGTTGAGCGTTTAAACAGCCTGTGGGTAATCACGGCAGCAACCAGAACCGCCGCGAACAGATAAAACAAAACCCGAATGTCGCCGTAGGCCACAAATGGCGCCATAGCGGCCGCAAATTTTGCGTCCCCCGCGCCGATTGCGCCAATCATATTCAGCAAAAACCCGATGACCAACACGATCACGAGTTGCAACAATTGCCATGGAATGTCGGCCAGCGGCATGACAAGTGCGCCAACCACCAGAAAGACAGCAGTCAGGGCAACAACGGCCTTATTCGGGATTTTCATGAACTTCATGTCGTTCCACGCCACCCAAATACTAATGGGCAGCACGAAGGGCAGGAACCAAAGCGCAGAACTGGCGGTGATTATCATATTCAGTTGGTCACGTTGTTATCAAGCGCGCGCAGTGAACGAATAGCGGCTTCAAAATATTGCGGATGGGTATCGACGGCTTCCTGCAACAGGCCTTTGCCTGTGGCAACATCACCCTGCTTGATCGCAGTTAGTGCAAGTGTGTGCAGCAATAGCGCACGTTCTGTCTGGGTCATGGGCACAATCGGCAGGTCATATCGATGCTGCGCACCACGGGCCAGAACCAGGTTGTTTTTAGCCGTGAACATGTTTTTGTTGTATTTCAACGCTTCGCCAAACAGCTTTTCAGCCCCGGCATAGTCCCCACGGGTCAGTTTGGAATAACCCCAGTTGTTCAGAACACTTGCCGGTTGCGTGGTTAGCCCAACAGCGGTTTCATAGTAACTGTCGGCGTTTTTCCATTCCTTATTGCCGTCGGCGATCATGGCTTCCAGCCGATAGCGCTTATAGGTCTCATAGGTTGGGGGAATGCCATCAAGCACCGTTTCGGCCTGTTTCCAGTCATCGCTGCGGATCAGGCTGTCGGCAAAACCCACCTTGTCGGCGTTTGTTGCATCGGGGTGTTTAACCACGCGGGCCCAAACTGTTTTGGCCTCGCTTGGTTTTTTGGCGCGAACCAATGATTTTGCCAGCCCGCGCAACACATCGATGCGGTCAGGGTTGTCCGCCACGGTTCGGCGGAAATATGCAACTGCTTCGTTAGGGTCAGAGGATGACAACATGATGTCGTTCAGGTTGCTTTCGTCGATGACGTTTATGCCTTTGACGGCACGTTCCACATCGGCGTCTGACGTGTCTTCACATGCCGAAAGGGTTACTGCACCACTTAGGCACAGAGTAACAAAAATTGAATGGCGCATTTGCCTGCGTCCTTTTTACTGCTCTCATTTTCGCTTTTTTATGGCGTGGACAACAGCAGGTATTCCCCAAAGCCCCGTCGCACCAATGCGAAATTAATAGTCTCGGGTTCAGAGTATACAGGATCTTCCAGGTTTTCGAGTGCCAAGCGTAAATTCTCGCGGATTTCGGCACTTTCGCCACTGTCCAGGGCGAATGCGGTCTTAAAGACACGGGCGGCTTCGCCATTATTGCCCTGTTCCATCAAAACAACGCCCAGATTGTTCCAGGCGGGGGCAAAAGACGGGTCTTCTTTGACGGCTTCGCGCAGTTGCCTTTCAGCCTGTCCAAGGCGGCCAAGCCTAAGGTTTGCGGACCCGATTGCCGACAGGACATCCACATTCAGCCCATGTTGCGCCGCGGCGCGCAGATATGCCTTTAGGGCCAGTTCAAATTCGCCGGCTTCCATCAGGCGGTGCCCGACAAGCAGGCCGTCAACAGATGCCTGGCCCTGTTTTACCCCGGCGGGGGCAAATGGGTTGCCATTACCCGCGCCAAAGCCGCCTGCGGGATCGCAAGCGGCCATTAGCCCAAGGGCACCTATAAAACCCACCCATTTTTTTAGCATATGTTCAGAAGTTTGCCGTTTTGAAAGTTTCAATGATCTTGTAAATCGACGGCCCAATCAAAATGATCAGAAGCGGCGGAAGAGTTAGCATCATTGTGGCAAGTGTCATCTTGGTAGGCAAGGTGTTTGCCTTTTCTTCTGCGCGCAAAACCCGTTTATCGCGCATTTCGCTGGCATAAACCCGTAAAGCGTCTGCAATTGATGTCCCGAAACTGGCAGACTGGATAAGAACTGTCACAAAGCTGGACACATCGGCAACGCCGGCGCGTTCTGACATATCACGCAAAACCTGAATGCGGTCTTTACCTGCCTTCATTTCGTTGGCGACCATTTCATATTCATCCGCAAGGGCAGGAAAACCTGCGCGGATTTCTTTGCTGACGCGCACAATTGACTGGTCAAGGGATTGGCCCGCTTCAACACACACCAGCATCATATCCAGAGAATCCGGGAAGCCGTTGATGATTTCTTCCTGGCGTTTTTGCTGACGCTTTGTCACCCAGTATTTCGGCAACATGTAGCCAGCAATGCCTGGCCCCAAAATTGTAAGTATCAAGTTTTGGGTTGTGGGTTCACCCGTTGTCTTTAGGACAATTGCAGAAATGGCACCGATAACAAGCAGGCCAACACCAAGGGCGAACTGCATAAAGTGATAGGTTCGCACCACGGTTTTACCGCGATAACCGGCCTGAATAAGCTTCAGGCGGATAGCCGAATATTCTTCTTCGTCCTGTGGCTCCAGAAAGTCGGAATATTTTTCCAGCTTGTCCTTACCACTCCCGCCATGGCGGAGGTGTTTTGTCTCTTCACCAGACTGGCTTTGGCGATTTGCATCGCGCAGCTTTGCCATTGGATCCACACGTTTTTTCAACAAAAACGGCAGGGTCATAAGGATCAGGAACATCCCCACAATACCAACTGCAAGCAGTGGGCCAAATGGGCCAAGCTGATCCGTCAGCATTAATATGATGGCATCTAACATGGCGGCTTCCTTATACCTTAATATTCACGAGGGCGCGCATAACGAACACGTTCACGACCAAGAATGCAGCGACGACCAGACAGGCGGGAATGAAGGCCGCCGTTTCTTTCACATCGGTGTAATAATCCGGCTGAATCACGTTGATACCAACCAGCGCTGCAAGGGGGAAAACGGACAGGAACATACCGGACCATTTGGCCTCGGCTGTAATGGCGCGAACCCGACGGAACAGTTTGAACCGCGATCTGATAACTTTGGCAAGACCGTCCAGAATTTCTGCCAGGTTACCACCTGATGTCTGCTGAATGGTTACGGCCACCGCCAGGAAACGCATATCCTGCATGTCCAGACGTTCGGCCATTGCTTTCAATGCTTCACCAACATCGCGCCCATAGGCATTTTCATCCGAAATCACGCCCATTTCAGATCCCAGTGGATCAGGGACTTCGTTGGACACAATGCCCAGCGCCGCTGCAAAGGGGTGTCCAACCCGCAGGCTGCGGACCATCAGTTCAACCGCCTCTGGCAGTTGTTCTTCAAGCATGGACAGGCGCTTTTTGGCTTTGTTATTCACCCAGACAAACACCCCGCCGACGCCCATAAGAACCGCGATCACAGCGCGAATTGCAATGCTGGCGCCGGTCCCGACGGTTAGGCCAACAAAGGCAAGGACCGCCAGAACACCCATCATCATAATCAGTTGTGGTGGTGTGAATGCGATATTTGCCTTTTGGGCTTTTTCCGCAAGGATTGAATAGATCGGGATTGAGCGTGACTTTATGTGCTGGCCCATTTCCTTACGAAGCTGTTCCAGAACCTGTTCACGTCCGCCACCTTTTTCAAGCATTTCCAAGCGGCGGTTCACCCGATTATTCAGGCTGATTGATTTGCCAAAGATGCTAAGATAAATACCTTCGACGATTGCCAGAACTGATATGAAAATCAGCCCATAAATTAGGGGTTCTGCGCTAATAACCATGACTTTTAGTTCCCCTCAAAGGGTTCAAAGATTGAAGCTGGCAAATCGTAGCCCCACATCCGGAAACGCTCCGAATAGTGGCTGCGAACGCCGGTGGCCGTGAAATGACCGATGATTTTGTTTTCAGGGGTCAGGCCGACCCGCTGGTAGCGAAACATTTCCTGCATGGAAATAATTTCACCTTCCATGCCGGTGATCTCGGTGATTGATGTCATGCGGCGTGACCCGTCCTGCAGGCGACTGACCTGAACAACCAGGTTTACAGCCGAAGAAATCTGGCTTCGCACCGCTTTCAGGGGCATTTCGATACCCGCCATCGCGATCATATTTTCAAGTCGTGACACACTGTCGCGCGCGCTGTTGGCGTGGATTGTTGTCATTGAACCGTCGTGACCAGTGTTCATGGCCTGCAACATGTCAATAACTTCCTCACCACGGGTTTCCCCAACGATAATCCGGTCGGGGCGCATCCGCAGGGCGTTTTTCAAACAATCGCGTTGACTAACGGCGCCTTTGCCTTCCACGTTTGGCGGGCGGCTTTCCATCCGACCAACATGGGTTTGTTGTAGTTGAAGTTCGGCCGTGTCTTCGATTGTCAGAATGCGTTCATTATTGTCAATAAAGGACGACAGGGCGTTAAGTGCGGTTGTTTTACCGGAACCTGTACCACCGGAAACGATGATGTTCAGGCGGGTTGACACCGCAGCCTGAAGGTAGGCGGCCATTTCTTCGGTGAAAGCCCCAAAATTTACCAGATCGTCAATCGCCAGTTTCTCTTTTTTGAACTTACGAATTGAGACCAGCGAACCATCCACAGCAATTGGGGAAACCATGGCGTTGAAACGCGAGCCATCCTGAAGACGCGCATCAACATATGGGTTGCTTTCATCAACGCGACGGCCAACGGCCGAAACGATTTTATCGATGATGCGCAGCAGGTGGCGTTCGTCTTTGAATTGGGTATCAGTCAGTTCCAGATTGCCGTCACGTTCAATGAAAACCTGTTTTGGACCGTTCACCAGAATATCGTTAACGGTGTCATCTTTCAAAAGCGGTTCAAGCGGGCCAAGCCCAGTAACTTCGTCAAACAGTTCCTGGTTCAGGGTTGCACGTTCGTCCCGGTTCAGGACAATCGACATATCTTCCAGGGCTTCGCCGGCGATTGCGGAAATTTCAGACCGAAGATCACCCTCAGACGCGTTATCAAGGGCGGCCAGGTTCAGGTCGTCCAGCAGCCTTTTGTGCAGCTCTGCCTTAACTTCACCAAGGCGCTCTTTGCGCTTTCTTTCCTTATCCATCGGAACCGCGCGCGCCGCCGTCTTTGCTTCCTTTTCCGGGGCCGGTGCAGGCTTGGCTGCGGCAACTGCTGCTGCTGGTTCATTTTTTTGAACTTCAACAAGCTTTGGCTTGGCGTCGTCTTTTTTATAACGTGAAAACATTTAATTCATCCCTTCAATCAATCGCCGGTGGCGATTGAAAGATTTCGTTCGTGGACTGATATTGCTAATTTGTTGATTTCCTTGCGCAGCGGGTTCTTTGCCGCCGCTTCACCAAGGGTAATGCCCTGATCGCAGGCTTCCATGACCGGGGTTCCGCCATGGGGCAGTAAAACTTCGATATCGATTTCAAGGCTTTCAGCCATGCGTTTTACGCGGCTTTTCCCGGATAAATCAGTAAATTTCGGGGCCCGGTTCAGAACATAGCGCAGCTTTTCAAATGGCAATTCTTCGGCCTTCAGGGCCCGAACCATTCTGAGTGTGTTTTGGGCTGAGCGCATATCAAGCTCCATCGGGGCAAAATATACATGGGCAGAATGCAGCATTACCTCTGTCCATTGAACAACGGTCGAAGGCATGTCCACGACAACATAGTCAAAGTTGGATTTGGCCATGTCGATAATACGTTGAACATCTTCGGAACTGAGTATGTCCAGCGGAAGCATTTCGGTGGGTGCTGTCAGAACAAAAACTGCGTCTTTATAGGGGATCATCGCCTGCATAAAGCTGTCATTGTCCATGTTGGCGGTATCTGAAAGTATTTCAAACACAGCCTCACGCCGGGGCAGGTCAAGATATGTTGCCACTGAACCATATTGCAGATCCAGATCCAGAATGCAGACCTTTGGGGGGTCTTTTTTGTCAATCGTGGCCAGTTCCCAGGCCAGATTAACCGCAAATGTTGTTGATCCGACGCCACCGGCCATACCGTGAACGGCAAGAACAACGCCGTCATGGTTGCCCTTTGCTTTTTGTGGATTGCCTGCGGCCTCTGGGGCGACTGGGTCAGGGGCGCGCAAACGTTCAATTGCATCGCGCAGCGCCCCATCCGGAAGCGGGTAGGGCACAAATTCCTCTGCCCCTAGTTTTAATAGCTGATGCAGGGCGATTGGGCTAACATCTTCGGCAATGACGATCACTTTGATCTTGTGTTCGTTTGCAGTTCTGATCAGATCAGAAATCATTGCAAGATTTTCTTCATCGGCCGCATTCATGGCAATGGCAACAAATTCCAAAGCCGCAGCGTCCGGTTGGCCCATGAAAACCTTGGCGTCGTCAAAAGACAAATCGCCCCAGCTTTCACCAAGTTCGGCCTCCATATCTTCAATAAGAAGATCGAAATTTTGTACATCGCGGCTAATTGTGCAAGCCACGATCAGCCCTGATTCAGGTTGCAATGCTGCACTGCTCGTCATTGCGTTAGTCCTTCCAATTGCTGACACGCAGACGGAAGGGAGCTGATTTTAATATGCCGGTTCCCACCGCCGGTGCCATGTGCGACTCAACTAAGTTGCACTGCTCCTACCCGGTGAATTTGACGGGTAATCTGGGCAACATTGGGGCCAAAAAACTATAATTATTCGGTTTTTCGGGATTATCCGGTGAAATTCGCAGGATTGTTAGCCGCCGCCAGCATTTCCTAGACTGGCACCGCTAACGGTGGGTTTTTCAACCGCGCTATTGACATATTCGCGGAAAATCACCTCGGCGTATTTACCGTTCAGCAGGGCCGGGTTCTTCTTGGCCAGGCCTGATACTTCGGTAATTGTACGACGATTGCGGCGTTCCCGGTCCTGAGTAACGATCAGGGGCTGGGTTTCGCCAAGGGACGATACCGCCTGAAGCCGCGAACGGCTGATACCCTGTGAAGACAGGTACGAAACAACCGCGCGGGCACGTCTTAGGCCCAGGGTTTTGTTGTATCCGTTCGGACCAACAAGATCAGTGTGGCCATAAACCCGGAAGCGCACTTCTGGGAACTGACGGATCCAGTTCGCCTGCTTTTGCAGAACGGCCCGTGCTTCGCCGTCAAGAATTGCACTGTCGAAGGCAAAGTTAACCATTGGCGTCACTTCGTTTGAAAAACGATTGTTCAGATCAACGACAAAGTTGCGTTTGCCGGTTTGAACCAGCGTATTGTGCATTGTCGGGTTGCCAAACTGGCCTTCGTCAACAAAGGCCCCGGCTTCCTGGGTCCAGCTGTCGAATGCCCGACCATCTGCAAAGTAGTCACGCCCGTCGCAGGCGGTCAGCGCGATGACGCTAACGGCCGCAAGTATTGTATTTTTCTTGTGCAAAGCCATATCCATCACTCCATCACGTAGCCATAGGACCCGCTGAAGTCCTGTTTTGCAACTTCGCCGGCTGCGCCGGTTCGCGGGCGGTTATCAGAGCCTGTTCTTCCGAACAGGAAAAGCTCAGCTTCCGTTGGTGGGCGAATCCGGTCTGTTGGCAAAGCCAGGGCTTCACCCCGGGTTGGCGTCACCAGATGCGGCGTCACAATAATAACCAGTTCAGATTGCTGACGTGCATAGTCTGCACTGCGAAACAGGGCACCAAGAACCGGAATATCACCAAGCCATGGAACCTGTCCTGCAAGATCTTTGAAATCGTCTTCCAGAAGTCCCGCAATTGCAAAACTTTCGCCATCACGAAGTTCAACCGTGGTAGATGTTTCACGGCGACGGAATGCATTGATAGAAAACCCGCCGGACTGGAATGTGTTTGTCGTGTCAACACCAGAAACTGCCGCGGTTAATTGAAGGTTGATGACATCGCCATCAACCACCCGTGGGGTGAACTGAAGTTCAACACCAAATGGTTTATAGGAAACAAAGACACCACCGTCGGAATCAATGACCGGAATGGGGTATTCACCACCCGCCAGAAACTTGGCCGTTTGCCCGGAAAGGGCGGTAAGGTTCGGTTCTGCCAGAGTCCTGACTAAGCCTTTGCTTTCAAGGGCTTCCAGGCCAATTGCCAGTTGAACGCCACCTGCGTTAAAGCCAAAGACATAGCGCCCTGTTGCTTCTACCGAACTGGAAGGGATTGTTGTCGGGTCGCCATCAAACAATGCGCCGACAGTGTCGCCATTAACAAATGAACCATTGCCGCCACTTGCAAAGGGGCCGTTCATAGCAAAGCTGGTTGAAAGGTTTTTGCGAACGGACCGCTGCATTTCAGCGAACCGGACCTTCAACATGACCTGCTGCGTTCCGCCAACCATCATCAGGTTGGAAACCCGGTCCGGTGCGTAACGGTTTGCCAGATCAAGTGCGCGATCCAGTCGCGCAATGCTTGAAACGGTACCCGAAAGAACGATGCCATCGTTGGCGGTGCGCACTTCGATCCGTTCGTTTGGCAGGATCTGGCGCAGCCGTTCTTTGAATTCTGCTATATCAGGGGTGACATGCACTTCAACGTTGGTGATCAGTCGCGCATCCGGCCCAAGAAGGGTCAGGGTTGTGCGTCCGGGGGCCTTACCCAGCACGTACAATGTGCGATCTGAAAGTGTGGAAATGTCTGCGATCCCCGGATTGGCGATCGAAACCTCTGCAAAGGGCTCGTCGGATTCAACCACGACTGCGCGGTTCATCGACACCTTTAATGAACTGGAAGCGCTTCCCTGCATAACCCGCAATGTTTCGGCGGCGCCCAGCGATGCTGTTCCAAGTGTAATTGTAAAGCCGAGCAATACGGCCTTTGTAAATCTGTCAATTTTCATGTGACCTGCCTCTCCGATCACGCCTCGTTATGGGTCATTTAAATCGCCCATTTGCAGACTAACATGTATGAATCTAAATTTATTTGCAAGAATCAAATGTTTGGAGGGGGGCCTTCCTGTGGATAAGTAGCAACACAATGGGTGCTATTTTCCATAGTTTAGCCGATAGCAGGTTAAAATTGGCCCGCTATCGGCAAGATTCTTCCTACTGTTGGCAGGCAATCGGTGTTTCGATGATCTCTGCACCACGGCGGGTTTTGATCGTGCAAACCCGGTCCACCTGTGCTTCGACCACTTCCCGCTCTTTAATTCCCAGCAAGGTCCTGCTGTCAATTTCCACAAATTCGGCGGTTTCGTCTTCCTCTGCACCGACCAGTGCCAGTGAAAGGCGCCCGGTTGCCTGGGCCTGGGCAAGTGCCGCAACCTGAATTGGCGTTGCTTCAACTGTAACGGTTCTGGCAATGGTTGCTGTGTTGCGATCTTCATCAGCGAACTGATCAATCGCCAACAACTTAACAGCCGCATGGATTAGTTTTGTCAGTTCGGTGCCGCGTGCGTCGTCTGCGGACGTATATGCCCGGCCAGTCCAATAGACATCAACCCGGTCACCCGGACGCAAGAAGCCCGAAACACCAGAAGAAACATCAACCTTCAGGGCAAATGCCCGCATCCCTTTGCCAAGACGCGAAGATACACCAGCATCTTCACCTGGGCCGGTAACCTTAATTGCCAGTACGGCTTCATCTTTTTCCATGGCGCGAATAACGGTCCGCAATACCTCGGGGCCGCTGGGGAACAACATGTCCTTGGCGTGATACACGCCTTCCGGAACGGCATTTACCGGCCAGCGAACGACGCGAACGTCTTCTTCGCGCAGGCGTTCACCGTATTTAAGTGACCGGGTTGAGACAAAGACCTCAACAGTTTCGACCATGCGTGAATTTGCTTCACGCTCTACCGCCAAAGCAGCCTGATATTCGTTGATATAGTCCTTGGCCATGTAGACGGCAAAACCTGCCAGCCCCATGCCCAAAACTAAAACAATTCCAAAAACAAAACGCATTTTCCACCCTCTCAGTAATAAGCTCGCTACGCCGACACGGCGTGCAATGCGAATCCACAGTGTTCATCTGATATGAATGTAGGGGGCGATTGCGGCAGAACATTGAACAAAGAATGTTTGCCAGAAGGATTTTGCATCCTTCAAAAACAATAGATGGTGTGAGGTTGTAGGCTAACGCAAGCCACTGCTGGCCCGGCAATAAAGTCCGGGCCGAGCGGCTTAGTAAGTTTCTACTGAGCGTGCGTCCAAATTTGCACCAAGTCCGCTTGCGTGATTAAGCGCGCCGTTACTGACGGTTGCAATAACCGCAAGGCCAAGACCGATAATGGCGGCTGTCAGGACAACCCAATCAACGGTGACAGCGCCGTCTTCATTTTTCAAAAAGTGATTAAGAATGCCCGGCATCTTTTTCTCCAACAGTTATCCCTCCCCCAAGGGTTTAATTTAACTTCCCATTAAGGTGTATTGATCGGATGCGGCAACATTTAGGCAGAATGATGTTCGATCGTTTCGAGATTTGCGAAGGTTAATTTCGAAATTGGATACAATGGGAGTGGCAAAAAGAAAGGCCGCGTCTCGTTAAAGACGCGGCCCCCTTTAGGTCAGACGGATCGCTTTAGTAAGTAGCGATAGTCATGTTGCCCAGGTTCGAGCTGATCTTGTCGGCCAGCGAAGTTGTGCCGCCGGAAACAGATGTCAGAACTGCGATGCCCAGGCCAACGATGGCTGCGGTCAGAACAACCCAGTCAACTGTTACTGCGCCGTCTTCGTCTTTGATGAAATTGATAAGTGTCATTATATCTCTCCAGGTTTTGTTCGGCGTCAGGTACGCCAGGGTTTAGTAATCTCCAAATAACCTTGCCGGTAATATCCGTGCCAACTCCTTTGGCTCGTTTCCGCCTTGGTATGCCGCTATAAAGCTGTTTGATTGGGGCAAGAGTTGGGCAGGACTCGTACAATTTTGTAAACACTTCCTAAACAACCCTGAATCTAGGTTAACAAGTTGATAATAAATGATAAATATAAATACATCTTTGTTAATACAGCGGGAAGTGATGGACAATAATGGTATTGGCGACGGGATTGTGCCAAAAGCGGGAACAGACATCTGGATTGTTGCTGGTTTTCTTGCGAATACTTTTACTAAAATAATAACGGGGCAGAGGGGATCTGCATGAAACAGGTGTTTTATTTTCTTTTTATCTTTTGGACATTGATGTCCGGTGCTTCGTCATGGGCGGGTGATCCGGCGCCGTTTCCAGACTTTACGTTTAAACGAATACAGGTTCCCGGTGCCGGTGCGGGCAAACGGATCACAGTTCAGATTGATCCAAACGCCCCGGTTGCCCCCCCCGAAGTTCCTGATCAGGTTAAGCCGCCTGAACAGGCCGATCCGTTCGCGTGGTATTGGGAAGAGGTATCGCCAAGCCTGAAAGACAGCAGCCCCGGCCGTTTAGAGGCGGCCGTGTCACATCTGAACCTGAACGGTACAGGGGCTGGCGTGTCCGCCCCCCATTTGCAGGACATGCAGGACATTGCAAACCAGTTTGGCAGTGATATTTTGCTGGCGACCATTGGCACCAGCGTTTCCCCGGCTCTGGTTCTGGCGGTCATGTTTGTTGAAAGTCGCGGCAAGGTGGATGCCGTCAGTTCCGCTGGCGCACAGGGGTTGATGCAGTTGATACCGGCAACGGCCGAGCGGTTTGGTGTGACGGATGCCAGCAATGCGGCTGACAACATTAAGGGCGGCGTGGCTTATCTGAACTGGTTGATGGAAAAATTTGACAGTGATTCGGTTCTGGTGCTGGCCGCCTATAACGCAGGCGAGAACGCGATCATAAAAAATGGCGGTGTTCCTGCGTACCCACAAACCCGCGCCTATGTCCCCAAAGTTCTGGCCGCATGGACTGTGGCGCGCGGCCTGTGCATAACCCCACCACAATTTATAAGCGACGGATGTGTATTTGCCGTGCAGGCGGCAGATAAACAGGAGACAAACAAAGATGACTAGCCCAAAGCCACTGGTTCTGGACGTGGATGGCACGTTCCTGAACACTGATATGCTGTTTGAATGTTTTTGGGCCGGCTTGGGTAAAGACCCAATCCGAACCATCGGTGCCAGTTTTCGAAACCTTTTGCATCCTGCGGTGCTGAAACGTGAACTGGTGGAAATTGCTGATTTGCGCACCGACCTGTTGCCGGTGCATCCTGAGATAAAGAAACTGGCCGAGGAAGGGCGCGCTGCTGGTCGGGACGTGATCCTTGCTTCGGCGTCCGACATCCGGCTGGTTGGCCAACTGGCGGCTGATCATGGATTGTCAGATCAGGTGATCGGTTCGGACGGGCAATCAAACCTGAAAGGCAGCGCCAAGGCAGACGCGCTGGTTGAACGCTACGGTGAAGGCGGGTTTGATTACGCCGGAAATGAGCGCGTCGATGTCCCTATTTGGGAAAGGGCGGAAAATGCCCTGATGGTTGGGCAGCATGCGTCCATACGCCGCGATTTGGTTGCCAAAGGTAAGAATGTTTCGCAATTTTCCGGTGGCTGGAAGGCGCGTGATTTACTGCGCGCCCTGCGCCCCCACCAATATGTGAAAAACGTGCTGCTTTTGCTGCCGATGTTGGCGGCACATGACTTTACGCCCAGCACCCTTTTGTTGGTGGTTTTGGGAATGGCGGCGTTTTCGGCTGCTGCGTCATCTATATATATAGTGAACGATCTTCTGGATCTTGAGGCCGATCGCCTGCACGCCACCAAGCATCGCCGCCCCTTTGCAAGTGGTGCAGTTCCGATCAGGGTCGGGATGATTGCCTGTGTCCTGCTGGGGGCTTTTGCCCTGGGGCTTGGGGCGTTCCTTGGGGCTGCGTTCTTTATTGTGGTTGCGTCTTATATGGTGTTGTCGCTGGCCTATTCACTGCGGCTGAAACGGATGCGCTGGATCGATATTTCGACGCTGGCAACACTATATACATTGCGTGTGGTTGCGGGGGCGGCTGCGGGGCAGGTGGATGTTTCGGGCTTTATGCTGGTGTTCATCTTTCCGGTCTTTATCACGCTGGGCTGTGTGAAAAGGCTGACGGAACTGACCCTTGCGACCAATGATGACCCTTTGCCGGGGCGTGGTTATGGCCGCCCGGATCGTCCGGATTTGTTAAACATGGCCTGGGTCGGAACCGTTGGCGCACTGGCGATATTTTTTCTTTATACCCTGTCAGATCAGGCTGCTGCACTATATCAAACCCGCTGGATATTGTGGGTTGCGATGCTGCCGATTGCCATGTGGCTGGTACGGATGTTGCGCCTTGGTTATTTTGGCAAACAGGACTACGACCCGATCGTATTTGCCATGCGTGACAAGCGGGGTATCGGGCTGTTGTTGCTAACCCTGTCGATGATGTTTTATGCCGCCGGGATCTGGCAGGACTGGTTTGGTATGACGGGGGCGCAATAACCTGTGCCCTTAAACCGATAGTTTCTTAAAGATGAATTCCGGGATGTGGATGATGATCAGCATGATATAGCGCCAGAAAAAAGGCGTATAGATCACGTTTTTCTTCTTTTCGACGGCCTTTAGGATGTCATCCGCCACCCTTTCCGGGGTGGCCACCAGAAACATACCGTCCAGCCCCCACGTCATGGCCGTATCCACAAAACCGGGTTTAACCGTCACCACATGCCCGCCTGCACTGGTCAAACGGTTGCGCAGCCCCGACAGATATGTGTGAAAGCCAGCCTTGGCAGAGCCATAGATATAATTGCCAATGCGCCCACGGTCCCCGGCCACCGATCCAACGCCGACAACCGTGCCGCCACCGCGGGCCTCTATTACCGGGGCCAGCATTTGCAGGAACCGTGCGGGGCCTGCGTAATTGTCCAGAATGGTGCCATCAATCAGTGACGGGTCGGCGTCAATTGCGTCTTGTTCAGGCATTGAACCCACAAAAACGGCGGCGTTGATCAGGCCTTCGCGTTCTTCAAGGCGGGTGATGATTGCGCCAAACCCTTCGGGTTTGCGGGCGTCGAATTTAACGGCCTCGGCCAGTGGCGCGCCGCGCGACAGGCAATCGGCGGCTGTTAGTTTCAGTTCATCCATATCGCGCCCGGCCAGAACCACACTGTCGCCGCGCATGGCCAGCGCGCGTGCAAAGGCGCGCGCCATTGATGATGTGGCCCCAAGGATTATCCATGTATTGGTCATTTGGCAGTCCTCAGGTTCAGGCGGCGCA
>DAOURA010000198.1 GCA_030625325.1 Marinosulfonomonas sp. | reverse complement strand
TACCCCTAAATGACAGACGGTTTCGAGGTGGATGAAAATGACCGGTGCAACGAAATTGATCGAAGATATGAATGACCGCACACGCGAAGTATTTCGCCGTGTTGTTCAGGGCTATCTTGATTCTGGTGATCCGGTTGGGTCGCGCACATTGACCCAAAGCATGCACGAAAAGGTAAGTGCGGCAACCATTCGAAATGTAATGCAGGACCTTGAACACCTTGGTTTGCTGGATTCACCGCATATTTCTGCGGGACGGGTGCCGACGCAGCTGGGGCTGCGGATGTTTGTTGATGGCTTACTTGAGGTGGGGCAGTTAAATTCCAGTGATCAGGAAAAAATAGATGCGACCCTGACCAGCAATGAACGGGACGTGGGCACCATGCTGGATAGGATCGGATCTGCGCTGTCCGGGCTGACCCAGGGCGCCAGTCTTGTTTTGACGCCCAAACATGAAGCCCCGATTAAACATATAGAATTCGTCAGCTTGGCCCCAGATCGTGCGCTGGTTGTTCTGGTGCAGGCCGACGGGCATGTGGAAAACCGGGTATTTACCCCGCCACCGGGGCAAACCCCGTCATCCATGCGTGAGGCGGCGAATTTTCTGAACATGCTGGCCGAAGGTAAAACCCTGAGTGAGCTGCAAAGCACGATCCGCACCGAAATTCATGCGCACCGGCGCGAATTGGACGGGCTGGCGCGGGATTTGGTGGAAAATGGCATGGCCCTTTGGGATGGTGACGGCGAATCTTATGAGCGCCTGATCGTGCGCGGGCGTGCAAATCTGGTGGAAGCAGAGGGCGAAGAAGGCAACCTGCAACGCATCAGAAACCTGTTTGATGACCTTGAGCGCAAGCGCGATATCGCCGAATTTCTAGATTTGACCGAGGGCGGCGACGGTGTTCGCATTTTTATTGGCTCTGAGAACAAACTTTTTTCACTTTCGGGTTCCTCTTTGGTGGTGTCTCCCTATATGAACTCTGATCGTAAAATAATCGGTGCCGTTGGGGTGATTGGGCCGACTCGTCTGAATTATGGGCGAATCGTACCAATTGTTGACTATACGGCGCAGTTGATTGGCAATTTGCTATCGGGTCGGGACTAAAGGACGCAAAAAATGGCTGAAGCCGAAAAAGATATCTTTGACGAGATCGAGAATGAGTTTGATGAACCGGCCAAGCCGGTTTCTTTGGGTGGGGATGAAGAAATCTTTGCCGAAGAGGTTGATGAACTGGAACAGGCCCGCGCCGAACGCGATGATATGCGTGACCGGTTTATGCGCGCCTTGGCGGATGCGGAAAATTCCCGCAAACGGGGTGAACGGGACCGGCGTGAAGCCGAACAGTACGGTGGTTCCAAACTGGCGCGTGATATGTTGCCGGTCTATGACAACCTGAAACGTGCCCTTGACGCCGTAAGTGACGACCAAAGAGAGGCCTCAAAAGGTTTGATTGAAGGCGTTGAACTGACAATGCGTGAAATTTTGAACGTTTTCAAACAACACGGCATTGAATGCGTAACCCCCCAAATCGGTGAGCGTTTTGATCCGCAAAACCATCAGGCTATGTTCGAAGCGGCCCTGCCAGACACCAAAGCCGGTGATATCATTCAGGTGATGACCGAAGGCTTTATGTTGTATGACCGCCTGCTGCGCCCGGCGCAGGTTGGGGTTAGTTCAACCCCTTCTTCGTAAGGGCTTTCAGGTCATAAATCAGGTTTAGCGCCTCTTTTGGCGATAGCTCGTCGGGGAATACCCCGGCGAGCATTTCTTCAACCGCCGAAGGGCCATGTTTTGGCGCCGCCACACTGGGCGCCATAGAAAACAGCGGTAAATCGTCAATCAGGGCTTTTTTCGCATTTGCGCCTTCGCGCTCACCCTTTTCAAGGGCTTCCAGAACAACCCGCGCACGTTCCACCACCGCATCTGGCAGGCCGGCAAGGCGCGCAACCTGCACCCCATAGGACCGATCCGCAGCACCCTTGTGGACTTCGTGCAGGAAAATAACGTCACCTTCCCATTCTTTCACCGCAACGGTGGCATTTTCAACGCCTGACAGCTTATCCGCCAGGGATGTCATTTCATGATAATGGGTTGCAAACAGGGCGCGGCATTGGTTTGCGTTGTGCAGATGTTCAAGGGTTGCCCAGGCAATCGAAAGGCCATCATAGGTTGCCGTGCCCCGGCCAATTTCATCCAAAATTACCACCGCCCGATCATCGGCCTGATTAAGAATTGCGGCCGTTTCCACCATTTCGACCATAAACGTTGAACGTCCCCGCGCCAGATCATCCGACGCCCCAACCCGTGAAAACAACTGCGACACCAACCCGATCCGGGCCGCGGATGCGGGTACAAATGACCCCATCTGCGCCAACAGGGCGATCAGGGCATTTTGGCGTAAAAACGTTGATTTACCTGCCATGTTCGGCCCGGTCAGCAACCAGATATCGGCCCCATCAGACCCGTCGGCCAGTGGGCAGTCATTGGCGATAAAGGGTGAACCGTTTTGTTTTTTCAACGCGGCCTCAACCACCGGGTGGCGACCGTTTTCAATATCAAACGCCCGACTGTCATCAACCACCGGGCGGCACCAGTTTTCAACAGCGGCCAGATCGGCCAAAGACGTTGCCAGATCAATTTCCGCCAGTGATTTTGCCGCCGTACCAATGGCCGTTGATTGTTCCAGTATTGCCCCGGTTAGCGTGGAATAAAGCCGCTTTTCAATTTCCAGCGCCCGGTTTCCGGCGTTCAGGATCTTGGTTTCCATTTCCGACAGGGGCACAGTTGTGAAACGCACCGCGTTTGCCGTTGTCTGGCGATGAATAAAGGTTTGCGACAGGGGCTCGGCCAACATTTTTTCCGCGTGGGTCGCGGTGGTTTCAATAAAATAACCCAAAACATTGTTATGTTTGATCTTAAGGGCTGAAATGCCCGTTTGCCCGGCATAATCGGCCTGCATCCCGGCGATGACGCCACGCCCTTCGTCACGCAGTTTACGGGCCTCATCCAGATCAACGTCAAAACCGGGTGCGATAAACCCGCCATCACGCGCCAACAGTGGTAATTCATCGTCCAGCGCGCTTTCCAGCAGGGAAATCAACGGATCCTGTCCAATCAGCGTTTTTGACGATTCGGCCAATACCCCGGTTACATTCAGGGGGGCCAGACGTTGGGAAATTTGCGCCGCCTGAATCAAACCATTTTTTATCGCCGCCAAATCACGGGGACCACCCCGTTCCAGCGCCAACCGGGACAGGGCCCGGTCCATATCGGGCGATTTTCGCAGGTCATCGCGCAGGTCATCGCGCAGGCGCGGGGTGTCGACCATAAAGGCAACACTATCCAACCGGCCATGGATTTCAGTCAAATCCCGTGACGGGCTGGACAGGCGCCTTTCCAACAGACGGGCCCCGCCGGCGGTCAGGGTGTGATCCATCACCGATATCAGTGACCCATCACGCCCCCCCGACATACCTTGGGTTAATTCCAGATTGCGCCGTGTTGCGGCGTCTATTTGCATCACACCGCCGACGGCTTCGCGAACCGGCGGGCGCAGCAGGGGCAAATTGCCCTTTTGGGTGATATCCAGATAATCGATTATTGCGCCCATAACCGCAACTTCGGCCCGGTTAAATTGACCAAAGGCATCCAGTGAGCCGACTTTGAACAGCGATTTCAACCGGTTTTCGGCTGCTGTACTGTCAAAGCTGGCCGGGGACAGTGGCGTCATCGCCGACCCTGAATCAGACACTAAT
>DAOURA010000116.1 GCA_030625325.1 Marinosulfonomonas sp. | reverse complement strand
ACACAGCGAAATGTGGCCACCCTGAAGGGGGACGGTATTTTGTTTGTTGGCCCGGATGAAGGCGATATGGCCTGTGGTGAATACGGACCCGGGCGGATGTCTGAACCACTGGACATTGTGGCCGCAGCCGAGGCCGCATTGCAAAATGGCCCCCTTGCCGGGCGTCATATTCTGGTGACGTCCGGCCCGACCCATGAACCGATTGATCCGGTGCGCTATATCGCCAACCGATCATCGGGTGCGCAGGGCACGGCCATTGCGCGCGCCCTGTCGGCGCTGGGGGCGGATGTGACTTTTATTACTGGTCCGGCGGACGCGCCCCCCCCGGCAGGGGTAAAGGTTGTGCGGGTTGAAACCGCGCGCGAAATGCTGGCCGCCGTTAAGGGCGCATTGCCTGCCGACGGGGCGGTGTTTGCGGCGGCTGTGGCCGACTGGCATGTGAAAAAGGCGGCCAGTGGCAAGATTAAGAAAGACCCCAAAGGGGGATTTCCGGCTTTTGATCTGGCGGAAAACCCGGATATTTTGGCCACGGTGTCGGGGCTGAAAACCCGCCGCCCGAAACTGGTGGTGGGCTTTGCCGCCGAAACCGACGATGTGCTGGAAAACGCCACCGCCAAGCTAAAGCGCAAGGGCTGTGACTGGATCATTGCCAATGATGTATCCCCCGAAACCGGGATCATGGGCGGGCCCGAAAATGCGGTGACGCTGATCAGTGGGGAGGGTTACGATGTCTGGCCGCGCCTGAGTAAGGATCAGGTTGGGGTTCGGCTGGCAGCGAAAATCGCAGATGCTTTGGGTGGTTGAACGGTTTCATGTCCGCCTCCGGCGGGGATATTTTAAAACAGAAGAAAATAGGGGATGAGCTTGGCAGATTTGCATGAAAACGCGCCGGTGATTGCGATGATGTGGGAAGGCTGGGCGGACCAGATGCTGGCCCTGCCGGCCTATGAAACTGCCGGGGCGGCGGGCGCGGATATTCGGGCGAATTTTTCGTCTGAGGTGCGTGAAACCGGGTTGGAGCTGGCGCCAATGGCGCGCTGCATTTTGCCAACCGGGCTTCGCATGGAAATCCCGGCGGGGTTTGAGGTTCAGATCAGGCCGCGGTCGGGTCTGGCCTGCAAGCAGGGGGTCACGGTTTTGAATGCGCCGGGCACGATTGATAGTGATTATCGCGGCCCCGTTGGGGTTTTGATGATCAATCTGGGGGATGAACCGTTTGTGATTGCCCACGGCGAACGCATTGCCCAGATGGTGGTTGCGCCCGTGGTTCAGGCGGGGTTCGGGTTAGTTGAAAACCTTGGCGAAACCAGCCGGGGCAGTGGTGGATTTGGCTCCACCGGGCGGGGCTGATGATCTGGTTTCTGGTTCTGGCGGCCGCCCTGTGGGGTTTGGGCCATGTGATGAAGGCCCCGGTTTTTGCGCGGCTTTTGATGATTGGGCTGCTGTATCTGGGGGTGGTTCTGGCGTTACTGGTGCTGCCCGCCGATAACGGGTTTCGGGATATGATTGGCGTCGGTTTGACCGGTTGGCTGGTGTTGGGGGGCGTTGTCGCCTTGGTGCTGATTTATCAGCGGTTTCTGGCGGCGATGCGGCGGCGCGCGGGTGCGGTTGAGCCTGTTACCCCGCCGGGAAAATTCAGCCCGTCAGAGCTGGAACGGTATGCGCGCCACATTGTTATGCGTGAAATCGGTGGTCCGGGGCAAAAGCGCCTGAAAGAGGCCCGTATTCTGGGGATGGGGGCCGGGGGGCTGGGTGCGCCGGCGCTGCAATATCTGGCGGCGGCGGGTGTTGGCACCATTGGCGTGATTGATGGTGATGTGGTGGACAATTCCAACCTGCAACGTCAGGTGATCCATAAGGACGCACAAATCGGCACGGCCAAGGTGTTTTCGGCAATGGACGAAATGCGCGCCCAGAACCCCAATGTCACCGTGCGTCCCTATAATCGCCGCCTGAGCGAGGACATCGCGCCCGAACTGTTTGCTGATTATGATCTGGTGCTGGACGGGACCGATAATTTTGACACCCGGTATCTGGTAAACCGCACCTGTGTTGCCCTTGGTAAGCCATTGATATCAGCCGCCCTGTCCCAGTGGGAAGGGCAAATTTCAACCTTTCACCCGGCCAGTGAAGGCCCCTGTTATCAGTGCATATTCCCCAAGGCGCCCGCGGATGGTTTGTCACCATCTTGTGCTGAGGGCGGCGTGCTTGGCCCGTTGCCCGGTGTTGTCGGTTCTATGATGGCGGTTGAGGCGGTTAAAGAAATCATCGGGGCCGGGCAGGGGCTGCGTGGACGAATGATGATTTATGACGCGCTTTGGGGTGAAAACCGCACCATGACAATCAAGGCCAACAGGGCCTGCTCGGTGTGTGGGGATTAGATATAAGTAAGGGGAATTAATATGAGGATTCTGAGACACCTTTCGGCAAATGCCGAAAAACTTACGCTATTTGGCTTTAGGCGGGAACTGTCAATGCAATCCTATCTAATTGAAAATGAAGGCGTGCTGACGCTGGATGAAATCTATTGTGACGCTGAAATCATAACAGAGGAACTAGCCGTTAAGCAGGGGCGGCGCAGTAAAGATACCGATTGCAGCCCTGACTGTTCAGCGGTTCAGGGGGGAGGGCGGCCAAGTCTACGTCGCCACTGATACATTTTTCAAAAACACGCTTTCAGGGAAGGATTACACGAAATACGAATTTCGCGACCAGAAGTTTGGAAAAGGTCGATTGGTTTTGGCCGTCATAAAACAAATTGCCAGCGAAAATCCGCAACTGGAATTTGCTGACTTGCAAATGAAGTTAGGAAGTAAAGGGCCGTATGAGGATTTCGTGCTATCTAAAAATGCAGTTGAAATTGCCGGACAGGGATATAAGCGACATTTTATTAATCCGGATGAGTTGATTAAGCTGGCGGATTCGACGATTGCGGTAAGTAATCAATGGGGTGTCGGGAATATTGAAAATTTTATAGACCGTGCAAGGGCTATCGGCCAGGAAATCACGCCCGTCTAAATTGTTCGTGATCTTATTCTATCCGCTGGTTGCGCTTTCGTCTGATCGTGTTTCCGCAGGCGATCCGCACCATCATGCCGCCCCTTGGAAATGATTTTATTGCGATGATAAAGGACAGCTCGCTTGTCTCGGTGCTGGGCGTGACGGATATCACACAATTGGGAAAAGTTACCGCAGCGGGAAATTTCCGCTACTTTGAAACTTATAATGTGGTAGCGCTAATATATCTTATTATGACAATCACACCCTATCTGCTATTGCGTCGATTAGAGGCGCGGATGCGGGAAAAACAACTGACCTGATGATGTGCCCGAAGACGGCACCCAAAGGAAACCATGATGACCAATCCACTCTTGGCCAACTGGACGACACAATTTCAGATGCCCCCCTTTGGGGAAATTACCGATGATGATTTTGAGCCAGCATTTGATATCGCAATAGAGGCCGCGCGCGGGATAATCACCGCCATTGCCAACAATCCCGAACCGCCCACATTCGCCAACACAATTGAGGCCCTGGAACAGGGCGATGCACTGCTTGACCGTGTGCTGGGTATTTTCTTTAATATTGCCGGTTCCGACAGCAACCCGAAGCGTCAGGAATTGCAGCGAAATTTGTCCCCCAGACTGGCCGCCTATTCGTCTGAAATCACAATGAACCCGGCGCTGTTTGCCCGTATTGAAGCCCTGTGGCAGCGGCACGATGATCTTGGGCTGAATGATGAACAGACCCGTGTTTTAATGCTGACACGGCGCAGCTTTGTGCGCGCCGGTGCCCTGCTTAAGGGGGATGCGCGCACCCGCCTGCAGGAAATCACCGAACGCCTTGCAGTGCTGGCCACCGATTTTGTGCAAAATCTGCTGGCTGACGAAAGCGACTGGTTCATGGAGCTGGACGAAACCGGGCTGGATGGATTGCCTGATTTTGTTCTGGCCGCAGCCCGCGCCGCAGGTCAGGAAAAGGGTGCCAAGGGACCGGTTGTGACCCTGTCACGGTCCCTTATCGTGCCATTTCTACAGTTTTCCACCCGCCGGGATTTGCGCAAAATCGCCTATGGGGCGTGGGTCGCGCGCGGTGCCAACGGCGGCAAAACCGACAACCGGGCCATTGGCGCGGAAATCCTGGCCCTGCGTCAGGAACGGGCGCAATTGTTGGGCTATGAAAATTTTGCTGCCTTTAAGCTGGAAACCGAAATGGCCGGCACCCCGCAGGCGGTTCGTGACTTTCTGATGCAGGTCTGGGAACCGGCGCGCGCGGTGGCAATGGCCGATGCGGATGTGCTGACCGAAATGATGCAACAGGATGGGATCAACGCCGATCTTGAACCATGGGATTGGCGCCATTACGCCGAAAAACGCCGCCTTGCCGAACATAATCTGGACGAGTCCGAGATCAAACCCTACCTGCAACTGGACCGGATGATCGACGCCGCGTTTTATTGTGCGAACCGGCTGTTTGCACTTGAATTTCAACCTATTGATGCCCCGCTTTACCACCCCGACGCCCGCGCCTGGGAAGTTAAGCGAAACGGCGAACACATGGCCGTTTTCATTGGCGACTATTTCGCCCGTGGTTCCAAACGTTCAGGCGCGTGGTGTTCGGCGATGCGTTCCCAACAAAAGCTGGCCGGTGACATTCGCCCGATCGTGGTAAATGTCTGTAATTTTGCCAAACCCGCAGATGGTGAGGCCTCGCTTTTGTCCCTTGACGATGCGCGCACCCTGTTTCACGAATTTGGTCATGCCCTGCACCAGATGCTTTCGGATGTGACCTATGCTTCGATTTCCGGCACTTCAGTCGCGCGCGATTTTGTTGAATTGCCCAGCCAGCTGTTTGAACACTGGCTTGAGGTGCCGGAGATTCTGGAAAAGTTTGCAACCCACGCCGAAACCGGGGGGCCAATGCCCCGTCATATGCTGAAACGTTTGCTGGCGGCACGCAATTTCGACATGGGATTTTCTACGGTGGAATATCTGGCCTCTGCGCTGGTCGATCTGTCTTTTCATGACAGCAATGCCCCCGCTGACCCGATGGCCCGCCAGGGCGAGGTGCTGAATGAGATCGGCATGCCCCACGCCATTGATATGCGCCATGCAACGCCGAACTTTGCCCATGTCTTTGCCGGCGACGGTTATTCCAGCGGTTATTACAGCTATATGTGGTCTGAAGTGATGGACGCCGATGCCTTTGAAGGGTTTGAAAAGGGCGGCGGGGCGTTTGACCCGGTCATGGCGCTGCGGCTGGAAAAATTTATCTTGTCGGCAGGTGGTTCGCAGGATGCGGGCGAACTCTATATGGCGTTCCGGGGCCGAATGCCGGGGGTTGATGCCCTGTTGCGTGGCCGCGGACTGGCCACGACCTGAAAAGGTTACAGCCTGATTTTGATGGCCCCGCCACCCGCGGCGCGATAGATTTGTCCTGTGATAATCCGCAGTTATGAACAGGTAAAACCATGAGCAAAGAACACGGGCATAGCCCCCAAGAGGTTGAGGCCAGAATAAATGGCCCCGCCCGCCGCAGCTATTTGCGTGACACGGTTTATGGTGCCCTTGATGGGGCGGTGACGACCTTTGCCATTGTCGCCGGGGTGGCCGGGGCCGGGTTAAGTTCAACAATTATTATTGCCCTTGGGGTCGCCAATGTTCTGGCCGACGGATTTTCGATGGCGGCCGGTAATTATTCGGGCACCAAGGCCGAGCTGGACAATATCAAACGTATCCGCAAAATCGAAGAACGCCATATCCGCGAAAACCCGGAAGGGGAGCGCCTGGAACTGCGCGCCATTCTGGCGGCCAAGGGGCTAAGCGGGCAGGTTCTGGACGATGCCACCGAAACCATTTCCAGCGATCACACGGCATGGATCGACATGATGGTGGTTGATGAATACGGCATTTCCCCGGTTGAGCCACACCCGATGCGCGCCGCCATCGCCACGTTCGTGGCGTTTTTGGTGTCCGGTATGGTGCCGCTGATCCCGTTTTTGTTTGGGGTTGGCAATGCCTTTAGCATTGCGGTCATCAGTACCGGGTGCGTGTTTTTTCTGATCGGCACCCTGAAAAGCCGCTGGTCGTTGGAGTCTTGGTGGCGTTCAGGGTTGGAAACCCTGCTGATCGGTGGTGTGGCGGCCAGCATTGCTTATTTTGTCGGCAGTTTGTTCAGGGGCTGACAGGTGGTGGTGTTAAATGGCGGTGCCTGACGGCACCATTATTTTTAGCACTTCGTGCGGTTTTGCGCGCCGCGCGGGGATATTTAAGGAAAGATGAAGGGGTTAGTCACGCAGTTCATCCGTGAATACACCCCACAGGGCGGTTTTTTCCACCCAGCCCTTGAAGCCGTCGGTTGATATCCGGCACCAGTCAAGGCCACAGGCCCCAAGGCGTGCCACAACGCCGGCCTCGGCGTGGGCGTTGATCTGGGATTGGGGGTCGGGTTTTGCCAGCAGGGGCAGAAGGTCACGTTCAACAATCACCATTCTGACCCCTGACAGTAGCGAATAATGCACCCAGCCACCGGCGCCGTCTTTGTCCTGTACCCGCCGCCAGTGGCCATATTCAGCCGTGATTTGCAGTGGCATGTTGCGCCGTTTGAACACCCAGTCGATTTTGTGGCTAAGGGATGGGCCACGGCGTACGTTTCCGATGGCGGCCTTGAGCGACACAAACCGTGGGATCGGCAGGTTGGTCACCGGCCCCCGTTCGCCCGCGCCCGCGCCTGCGCCAATGCCTAGGCACAGCGCCAGCACCACGCCCCGGACAACCCCGTTATTTTGCCACATGAAATACCCGCCTGACCGGTTGCTGCGCCTCATACCACCGCATCTGCGGTGAACGGGCGGCTTCTTCTTGTGCCTTGGCCCGTTCCTTGGCACTCTGCCAGCAAGCCGAGCCAATGGAAAGACCAAGGAGAGACCCGCATGCCCGCAGACCGCCTGAGTGTTGTCGTGACGCGACGCTTACCCGAGGCCGTTGAGACCCGGATGAGCGAACTTTTTGATGTAACCCTGCGCGGGGACGATACCCCCCTTGGGCGCGCAGAACTGGCCGAGGCGATG
>DAOURA010000189.1 GCA_030625325.1 Marinosulfonomonas sp. | reverse complement strand
AGAGGCGGCTTTTACCTGCTCAAGTGACCCGGTCAGGCCCAACATTTCCGGGTGCAAAAAGTCGGTGAAATCCCCAACAACCTCTGGTGTGTCGCGCTCAGGATCGATGGAAATGAATACCGGCTGAACATCGTATCCCATTGCATCCAGCAGATCCACGGCCTCAGAATTTCGAACGTTATCAAGGGGGCAGACATCCGGGCAGAAGGTATAGCCAAAATAAACCAGCGACGGGCGCGTGAACACATCTGCATCCGTTACGGTTTTTCCGGTTTCATCAATCAGGGTAAATGGCCCGCCAATTGCGGCCCCGCCACCGGCAACCGAACTAACCCGGCAATCTGCAAATTTATCCTCTGGGCCGGAACCACCGACAAACCAAAAACTGGCCCCTAAAAAGCCAACCACAACTGTTGCCGCTGTTACTGCATATAATTCATTTCGTTTCATCACAGGGTGCTCCATTTTCAGCATTGCATTGATTGCCCGGATGGGCCTGTCTAACAAGATGTAATCTTGACGCAACTGAATGTATGAACCGAACATGGAAACATCATCCAACAACCTGCTGAATGAAAAACGCCGCGGCAACTGGGTGCGCCTGCGCACGTTGGTGGTTTTGCGCTGGATTGCCATCGCCGGGCAACTGGTGGCGATCACCGTGGCCCAGCGTTTATATGATCTGGATCTTGATCAGGGCCTTTGTTTTATGGCCGTTGGCATTGCCGCAATTGCCAATCTGATCGCTATTTTCGTCTATCCGGAAAATAAGCGCCTGTCCCAGCAGGAAGTCACGATAATGCTGCTGTTTGACACGTTACAACTGTCGGCCCTGTTGTACCTGACCGGGGGGCTGCATAACCCGTTTGCCCTGTTGATTTTGATCCCGGTCACAATTTCGGCAACAGCCCTGCGGGTTGCGCCAACTGTGTTGATCGGGGTGGTAACCATCGCCTGCGCAACCTTTGTGATGTGGTTTCATATTCCCCTAAGCACCCAGCAGGGTGTTTTGATTGAAATGCCTGATATCTTTGTGTCCGGGTTTTGGGTGGCAATTGTTATTGGTGTTGTTTTTCTTGGCTCATACGCCCGCCGGGTGGCGTTCGAAATCAATTCAATGTCCGAGGCCCTGTTGGCCGCACAGGGGGCACTGGCGCGTGAGCAAACCATAACCGATCTTGCCGGTGTGGTGGCGGCAACGGCCCATGAACTGGGCACGCCCCTTGCCACGATAAAGCTGGCCAGCAGTGAACTGATGGAAGAACTGTCAGACAAACCCGAACTGTACGAAGATGCAGAACTGATCCGTGATCAGGCCAATCGGTGCCGGGATATCCTTCGGTCCATGGGGCGGGCGGGCAAGGACGATCTGCTGGTTCGTCAGGCCCCCCTAAGTGCCGTTTTGCTGGAAGCCGCCGAACCCCATATGGAGCGCGGCAAAACCGTGCTGTTTTCACCCGAACCACACACCACCGGGGCAGGGGCAAGCCCCACAATCTGGCGCAGGCCGGAAATTATTCATGGCCTTCGAAATCTGGTTCAAAATGCCGTGGATTTTGCCAGATCTACCGTTTGGGTTGATGCAATATGGACAGATAAAACAATTACGATCCGTATCGTGGATGATGGCCGCGGGTTTTCCCAACAGGTTATCGGCCGGATCGGGGACCCGTTTATCAGCAACCGGACACCAGCAACCGACAGTGTCACCGGAACCGATTATCAGGGCATGGGGCTTGGCCTGTTTATCGCCAAAACCCTGTTGGAAAGATCCGGCGCAGAGCTATCTTTTGCAAATGCCCGTGAAAGTTATTCCGCCCAACCAGACCCCGGCAACAGGTGCGGCGCGATCGTAGAAGTCACCTGGCAGGTTGCCTCCCTTTGCCCATCCCCACAAATACAGGGCCGGGGCTTGGGCGAGAACCAGAAAATCCCGACATAAAACTATAGTTAACCAAAGGTTAATCATTCTGAATGACTCTCTGATCAGGTGTTCATTATTCGGGAATGGTTTTTCATGTGTCTTGTTTCCCTGCTTCAACTTGGCGGGCTGGTTTTAATTTCAGTTTCTGTTGCCATCACTGCACTTTGGATTTTGGCCCATCTCTCTCAGAAATTCCGCATAAAATCACCCACATTTTCGACCGGGGGCGAAGATTCTGTCGCCTTTCTTTTTGACGACGAACGGTTGGTAAATGCCACCCGGAGCGCAAACCAAATTTTAAGCTCGGCCCCTGCGGGCACTAGTGACTGGGCAGGTCTGCTGTTGCTTTTGCAGCCCCGGTTTCCAAACCTTGAAGAAGAAATATCACTTCTTGCTGATCGCGGCCACCTGTCACTGCCGTCCCTTGATGGCGCCAGCAGGCTGGAAGCCACCTGGAAAAATGGACTGGCGCGCATTGTTTTGATTGATGACGGTTCGCCCATTCCCAAGGTGAAACTGGACAAACCCAGCTTTGACGCGCTGAAAAAAGAGCTGGAAACATTGCGGGCTACGGCTGAATTTGCACCTTTTTTGGTGTGGCGTCAGCGTCAGGATGGCACAATCACCTGGGCTAATAATGCCTATCTGAATCTATCCCAAAGTGCTGATAACAAAACACAAACCCCTGTCTGGCCCCCTGCGGGTCTTTTTAATCTAAAATCAACCCGGCCAAAAACTGACACCTCTTCACAACGGGTATCCGTGCATGTTCCCGGCGAGGCAAATAAACGCTGGTTTGAATGTTCTGAAACCCCCATCGGGGATGAAAGCCTGTTTACTGCGGTTGCCGCCGATAAGGTGGTCAAAGCCGAAGGGGCATTAAGGGATTTTGTTCAGACCCTGACAAAAACCTTTGCCCATCTGACAATTGGGCTGGCAATCTTTGACAAACAACGTCGGCTTGCCCTGTTTAACCCGGCCCTTACAGACCTAATACCGTTACCGGTTGAATTTCTATCCAGCAAACCAACCCTGCAATCAGTTCTGGACCAGATGCGGGAAAAACAAATGATCCCGGAACCCAAAGATTACAAATCATGGCGCCAGCAGCTTTTTGAACTGGAAGCAGCGGCAGCCAACGGAACCTACGAAGAAACATGGTCCCTTTCCAATGGCCGTACCTACCGTGTTTCGGGCCGCCCACACCCGGACGGGGCGGTGGCCTTTTTGTTCGAAGACATCAGTGCCGAAATTTCCCTGACACGACAGTTTCGTAACGAACTGGACGTTGGTCAGGCGGTTCTTGATACACTAAACGAAGCAATTGCCGTTTTTTCTGTGGGTGGGATTCTAACCCTGTCCAATTCAGCATACTGCAAATTGTGGGGGTCTGACCCAACCACGATCCTTGGGGATATCGGCATTCTGGATGCCACCAGAACATGGGGGGGTAAATGTGCCCCATCCCCTGTTTGGGGGGATGCCCGCGAATATATTGGCACCATTGGTGAGCGCGCAGAATGGTCAAGCGACGTACAAATGAAGGACGGTCGCAGCCTGTTCTGCGAATTTGTGCCAATTTCAGGTGGTGCCACAATGGTCAGGTTCAGGGTCACGAACACACCGGTTTTTATCCCGTCTAACATAGATGAATCATGTCAAATATTGTCGGCTGAAACCATTTCAGCCTAAAGCAACTTGCACAGCGACAGGGGTAGGGTAAAACTTACCCATGTCGGCCAGTTTTTCTGAAGATATTAAATTGACCTCCCCCAGGGCAACGGCAGACCTTGCCGCGGCGATTGGTGCCGTTTTGGTGCCCGGTGATGTTGTGTTGTTGTCGGGCGATGTGGGGGCCGGAAAAACCCATTTTGCCCGCGCCCTTATTCAGGCCCGCCTTGCGGCCGCGGGGCTAGCCGAAGATGTGCCGTCCCCCACCTATACGCTGGTTCAAACCTACCATGACGGTATTTGTGAAATCTGGCACAGTGATCTTTACCGCTTGGGGGACGTGTCTGAAGTGCCCGAACTTGGCCTGACTGACGCCTTTCAGGATGCCATCTGCCTGATTGAATGGCC
>DAOURA010000174.1 GCA_030625325.1 Marinosulfonomonas sp. | reverse complement strand
GGACGTTTGAAAAACTGCATTGCCTATGGCCCCGGAATACTGGACCTTGCCCATAAGCCGGATGAATATGTCGGCGTGCAGGACATGATCGACAGCGCCAAGGTTATGGGGCGCGCGTTGGAAACCCTATTAACGCCGCGAAACTGAACATGAATATACGCGAAACCCGAAACAGGAGACGAACGATGAAACACACCAGAGTATCCTTTGCAACTGTGGTTGTACTGGCCATGGGGGCCGGTCTGGCGCAGGCCGCACAAACCGACATTACGTTGGGAATGCAGTTGGAACCGCCCCATCTGGACCCGACATCGGCCGCGGCTGGTGCCATTGATCAGGTGCTGTATGCCAATATATTTGAGGGCCTGACACGGTTTGCATCCGATGGTGCAATTATCGCCGGGTTGGCGCAAAGCTGGTATATTTCCGATGATGGGCTGACTTATACGTTTAACCTGCATTCAGGGGTGAAATTCCACGATGGCACGACGATGGATTCGCGCGATGTGAAATTTTCGCTAGATCGCGCGCGGGCCGAAGATTCGGCCAATGCGCAAAAGGCATTATATGCCGGTATCACATCGGTGGATGC
Source organism: Marinosulfonomonas sp. (assembly GCA_030625325.1). Lineage (GTDB taxonomy): Bacteria > Pseudomonadota > Alphaproteobacteria > Rhodobacterales > Rhodobacteraceae > NVTR01. Next base: position 4,051 of record DAOURA010000174.1, on the reverse strand, counting down.
GCTGGACCCGGAAACGGTTCGTATTACGCTGGCCGAACCAAACGGGGCACTGCTGTTTAATCTGGCTTGGGGGGATGCGGTTATTGTGGCCCCTGAAAGCATTGAAAACATCAAGACAAACCCGGTTGGCACGGGGCCGTTCACCTTCAGCAACTGGGTGCAGGGTGACAAGATTGAGATCACCAAAAACCCGGATTATTGGGGCACGCCGGCCAAACTGGACAAGGCAACGTTCAAGTTTATTTCGGACCCAACGGCGGCCTTTGCGGCTGTTATGGCTGAAGACGTTGATGCATTCCCCGGATTTCCGGCACCTGAAAACCTGCCGCAGTTTGATGCAGACCCACGTTTTACGGTGATGATCGGTTCAACCGAGGGTGAGACAATTCTGTCTACTAACAATAAGATGCCGCCCTTTGATAATGTAAAAGTGCGCAAGGCACTGGCCCACGCGATTGATCGCCAGTCAATCATTGACGGGGCGATGTTTGGCTATGGCACCCCGATCGGCACCCACTTTGCGCCGCACAACCCGGCCTATCTGGATATGACGGGTAATTCGAATTATGACCCTGATCTGGCCCGCAGCTTGCTGGCAGAGGCCGGGTTCGCGGATGGCTTTAGCACGACACTGAAACTGCCACCGCCCAGTTATGCCCGTCGGGGTGGTGAAATCATCGCCGCACAACTGGCCGAGGTCGGGATCACCGCGGAAATTTCCAATCTGGAATGGGCGCAGTGGTTGGAACAGGTGTTCCGGGGCAAGGATTACGGTCTGACGATCGTCAGCCATACAGAACCAATGGACATCGGCATTTATGCCCGCCCTGATTACTATTTCCAGTATGAAAGTGCGGCGTTTCAGGGGTTGATGGTTGATCTGAATGCAGCCACAGACCCGGCCAAGCGCACCGAAATCATGCAAGCGGCGCAAACCATGATTTCCGAAGAATACGTCAACGGGTATCTGTTTCAACTGGCGGCCACCGGTGTGGCAAACGCCAAGATCGTCGGGCTGTGGGCCAATGCGCCGACACAGGCCACCGACCTGACAGCCGTTTACTGGAACGACTGACCAACATTGTAAAGTAGAGATTTCCGCCTTGTTCCATTGGGCTTTCGCGAGCACTGGAGCAAGGCGGTCTTACAATGTTCTAATAATTTCATATTGAATCGCGTTTCATTTTGTTTTCTTTCGGAGAAGCATCAGTTACCAAATGTCCATCCCATCGTCTCAGACATTGCCGTAGGAACGATCCTGTTCACGATTGTATTCGTTGCAGTAAAGCTGGCAACATGGGGTATTTGAATATGCTGATTGGCGGCATCGTTATACGGTATATTGGCGATGTCGAGATATACCATAAAATCGTCAAAATCGTAAAAACAGTTCAGTAACCGTACCCAGTAGAACATCTCAAACTGACGTGTTTTCTCAGTTTCATAGCTGTCGATGACCTTTTGGATTGTGTTTAAGCACTGGCGCGGCTTTCTGTTGAGCCATAATAGTGCATATTCTTCGCTGTTTATCACTCTTTCGTACCGCTCCGCCCCAGCTTCTATCTCACCTTGAACCCATTCTCGATTCTTTGGAGAGAGTCGCGGCAAACGGCTATCAAGATTTTCAAAATAAGCCTCTAGCGCCAACGCAAAGCGTCTCCGTGCCTCGATGCTTGGATGATCTTCAGTCAAAGGCATCGTATTGAATATGGCTCTGGACAGTTCTTTTGTCCCTGCGCTCACCGCCCCCGCCGCAAAACACATCGAACAGATGAGAATAGCTATTCGAACTCTTTGCAACTGAACAAACATAATATGTTCCCCCTAAAGACAGGAGAGATCATAATCTAGGTATTTTGATTTTACTAGCGCGGCCATGTCATTGACTTTACGATATATCGTGCGAATTACTGGACTGATTGAAAAAATGAACTGATTGGCCCCGGCACATGCGTCGGGGCCAGACCTTGCAATGACTGGCCGCTGAATGCTGCGCTATTTCCTCAAACGATTATTGTCTTTGGTGATCAGTCTGGCTGTGGCCAGTGTGGTGATTTTTGTCGCGATTGAGGTCGTGCCGGGGGATCCTGCGTCCTATATGCTGGGGATCAATGCGCAGGAAGACACGATTGCGGCGCTGCGCGAAGATCTTGGCCTGAATGTGCCTGTATTTCAACGCTATCTGGGCTGGATCAGCGGGCTGGTGCAGGGGGATTTTGGCACCTCTTACACCTATCGAACGCCGGTCGCCGATATGATCGGTGAAAGAATGTGGGTGTCTTTACCACTGGCGCTGTTTGCGTTGACCTTGTCCACGCTGATTGCGTTTCCTGCCGGGATACTGGCGGCCACCAAACGCGGGTCAATTTGGGACGTATTGGTCATGGGTGTAACCCAGTTGGGCATTGCTATCCCGAATTTCTGGTTTGCAATGCTGATGGTGCTGGCATTCGCGATTAACCTGCGCTGGTTTTCGGCCGGTGGTTTTCCGGGGTGGGAAAATGGGTTGTTTGTCGGGTTAAAGGCGCTGTTGTTACCTGCGGTGTCACTGGCCTTGCCGCAGGCTTCCATCTTGGCGCGGGTCATGCGGTCGGCGCTGCTTGACACATTGGACGAAGATTTCATCCGCACCGCGCGCGCCAAGGGCCTTACCACCGGGCAAACCCTGCGCCGCCATGCGTTGCGCAACGCCATGATCCCGGTACTGACCATCATCGGGTTGCAGTTTTCGTTTCTGCTGGCGGGCGCGATTATTATTGAAAACGTGTTTTTCCTGCCGGGGCTGGGACGGCTGGTGTTTCAAAGCATTTCACAGCGTGATTTGATCGTGGTGGAAAGTGTAGTGATGTTGCTGGTGTTTGCCGTGGTGATGGTGAATTTTGCCGTTGATCTGGCCTATGCGGCGGTTGATCCGCGCCTGCGGGGACGCAGTTGATGGCGGATCAGGTGGGTGTTACCAAAAAACCGGGTGGGTGGCTGCGCACCTCGCTGGGGTCACGCAACCTGATGTTGGGTCTGATCCTGACGATGGTGTTTGTGGCCGGTGCGCTGGTGTCGTTTGTTTGGACACCGTTTGATGTCACCAAAATGGATATCGCCCATAAACTGGCCACCCCAAATACCACAAACTGGTTCGGAACCGACCATTTTGGCCGCGATATTTTTTCGATGATCATGGTTGGCGCGCGCACCTCTATCGCGGTGGCGCTGGTGGCGGTCAGTATTGGTATGTTCATTGGCGTGCCCCTTGGGCTCGCGGCGGCGGCGCGCAGCGGTGGCTGGGGTGATGAAATAATCATGCGGGGCAATGATCTGGTGTTTGCGTTTCCAGCCCTGTTGATTGCGATCATGATCACGGCCGTTTTTGGGCCAAGTGCCACCAATGCCATCATCGCCATCGGCATTTTCAACATACCGGTTTTCGCCCGCCTGACACGGGGCGCGGCCCTGACATTGTGGACGCGCGACTATGTGTTGTCGGCGCGGGTGTCGGGCAAGGGGGCGGTGCGGATTTCGGCCGAGCACATCCTGCCCAATATCACGAACCTGCTGATCGTTCAGGGCACCATCCAATTCAGCCTTGGTATTCTGGCCGAGGCCGGATTGTCCTATGTTGGCCTTGGGGCGCAGCCACCGATCCCCAGTTGGGGGCGGATGCTGGCGGACAGCCAGACGATGATATCCTTTGCCCCCCACATGGCGCTGTTTCCGGGCTTTGCGATTTTGCTGACCGTGCTGGGGCTGAACCTGATGGGGGACGGGCTGCGCGACCTGTTTGATCCGCGCATCAGAAGGGGCCGGGGATGAGCCTTTTGAAGATCAGCAACCTGTCCCTGAACATCCACGGCACGCCGGTTTTACGTGACGTGTCCATGTCACTTAAGGCCGGGAAAATCCTTGGTGTTATTGGTGAAAGTGGCTCGGGCAAATCAATGACGGCGTTCAGCGTGATGGGGCTGTTGCCACAGGGATCGCAAACCCGCGGGCAGGCATATGTTGACGGGATTGACACCCTTAGCGCGTCAGAACCCACCATGTGTTCGATCCGGGG
>DAOURA010000049.1 GCA_030625325.1 Marinosulfonomonas sp. | reverse complement strand
CTCGGCGGCGGAAAAGCCGAAACCAGCCCAGCGAGCCTGTAGCCGAGATTCAAGCGTTTCGATGGAAACATCAAGCATCACGGTTATATCAAAAAACTGGCGCAGCGCCGCCCATGGCTGGGTGGCCAGCAGCAAGTAGTTACCCTCGACAACTAAAACCTCCACATCCTGATTGATCATCCGTGCCCCTGCGCGCGCGATCTCTAGTTTTCGGTCAAACACCGGCACTGCGATTTGTGGTTCTTTATTGGCCTTCAGCCGCGCTAACATGGCACTCAAGCCGCCTGTATCAAATGTATGCGGTGCCCCCTTGCGCGCGCGCCAGCCCATTTGCCCAAGATAAGTATCATCAAAATGATATCCGTCCATTGGCAAAACCTCGCATGTGCCGGGCTGCTCGCGATTAATCTGGTCGCGCAGTGCGTCAGCAAAGGTAGATTTGCCCGAACCGGGCGGGCCGGCAACAGCCAAAACAATTCGCCCACTATCGTTACCGCCCGACAATTGCTTGGCCAACTTTTCAAGGCAAGTGATCTCTGGCATTTCAGGAACTCATTCTATTTGCTTATCAACCCATATTGAATCGCTTTGTTGCGTAAAAATGGCAAGCCGTCCTGCATAACCTGTTCGGCGCTGTCAGCAACTGGACGCCAGACCGACAGGCCTGAAGCAATCTGCGGCGGCAAATTTATAAAACTCTCCATTGCCAGCCCACCAGTAAATCCAATGGCGGCCATAGCTACAAAAATTTCGTCCCAGTCACAGGTACCTGCGCCGGGCACACCACGATCAGATTCAGACAGGTGGATATACTTAAGATGGTCACGTGCTGCCAGAATACCATTGGCGGCACCTTTCTCCTCAATGTTCATGTGATAGGTATCAAGGTGGATAAACATGTTTTCCGCGCCGACCCGGTCAATCATATCCGCCGCCTGCCAGCCAGTGTTCAGCAGGTGGGTTTCATAGCGGTTCACCGGTTCAATTCCCAGCTCAAGCCCCAAAGCCTTGGCGCGCTTGGCGGCCGTTTGCAAAACCCGTGCCACGTTATCCAGTTCCCGTTCGGTCGGGGGAAAGCCAGTGCGTTCACCGATGCCACCATAAACAACGCCCGACAGGGCCAGCGCACCAATTTCGGCCGTCTTTTCAAGGGCGACATCCAGAAAATCAATCGCCGCATCCGGGCGCACCGAGGCCCAGCATTCTTCTGGCAGGCCAAGGGACGCAACGGCCGGCATGTTCGCGGCCTCAAGCAATTTTCGGGTGTGGGCCGTGTCAACCGCCGGTGGATCCAGCAGGGCGATTTCAATGAAATCGAGCGGATATTTCTGCGCCTCTGCCACGGCCAGTTCGGCACCTTCTTTGGTCCAGTTCATGGCCCAAAGACTTGTATGAATTCCAAAACCCTTCATCACATTCCCCTTTAATATTGTTTTTGTGCAAACCGGTGCCAGAACCAGCGGATAACCATCACGCCAATCAGGAACAGACCCCAAACCGCAGTTGCAAGGTGCTGATTTGCACCCAGCAGGTTCAGGCCCGATGACAGGACCTGTAGAATTATCAGTGCCAGAACCACTGGCATTACCCGCCCAAAGCCACCGAACGGGTCAACACCACCCAGAAAACAGGCCAGTACAGTGATCAGGATATAGGCCTCTCCGTGGCCAACGCGCACCGAATTAAAGCGCGACAGCATGATGATGCCAGCAATCGCGCACATGGTGCCCGACAAGGTGTAAACCAGCGTCAGCGTGCGTTTTGTATGAATGCCCGAATAGCCAGCCGCCTGAATGTTTGATCCAACCATATAGGCCGCAAACCCATGGCGCGTGCGGCTAAGCATCACATGCCAGACAATCGCCCCAACGATAAATATCAACAGCGGGATCGGGATACCAACGAAATAGCCATGGCCAATGGGCTGGACATATTCGGGAAATCCCGAAATATCACCGCCGTGGGTCAAAAACTCACCCAGCCCCCGCAGGAATATCATCATTGCCAGCGACACCAGAATTGGGTGCGCACCGATATAGGCAATCACCACCCCCATGACAAAACCCGCCAGCGTACCAACAGAAATTGCCGCGATCACACCGATGACAAAGGCACTGGTCGGGGCATCAACACCGCCGTTCATTTGCAGAACCCATGCCAGTGTCAGACCCGAGATATTGGCCGTAAACGTAATTGCCAGGTTCAGGCCACCGGTCAAAATTGGCACCAGCATAGCCAGCGTCAGCAGGCCAAGTTCCGGCAACTGAAACGCGATCGAACCAACGTTGGCCCCACTTAGAAACCGTGGCGACAGAACGCCAAACACCACGATCACCGCAATCAGAAACAGCGCCAGCCCCAGGACTTCGGCCCCGAACAGATCACGTAGTTTTTGATAAGTCTTGGTCATACCCGGCCTTTCCGCGCAAAGCTAAGGGACGAAAATGACATGTTCGACAAAGATATAGCGGCCAGAATAAAGGCCCCCACAATCATCTTGAACGCAAACGGCGATATACCTAGCAGGTTCAGCCCGTTCTGAATAATCGCGATTAGCATTACCCCCAGAATACAGCCAATAACCGACCCCCGTCCGCCACCCAAACGCGCGCCCCCCAGCACCACAGCCGCCAGCACGTCCAGTTCGCGCCCGATCAGGGCGTTTGGCACGACTTCCTGCACAAAGTTCACCTGCATCAGCCCGGCAATCCCGGCCATCATACCCGCCCAGCCAAAGGCAATTGCCTGCATGGCCGCAATGTTAATGCCAACCCGGCGCGCCCCTTCGGGGTTGTCACCAAAGGCATACAACTGGCGCCCTGTGGTGGTAAAACGGATCAGGAACCACGTGGCAAAGGACGCAATCAACATCACCGCAACCGGGGCCGTCAGTTCGGCCCACTGACCGGATGTGGTCTGATGTTCAACCAGAATGATACGGGTGGTCCACCAGTCGGGCAGGTTATACAGGTAACGCCCGCTGGTGATAAACATCAGCAGTCCGAAGAACGCGTTAAAGGTTGCGATGGTCACAACGATCGAAATGATGCGAAAATAATGGATCAAAAACGCGTTGATCAGGCCCAGCCCAATGCCAAGCGAACCCGCGATCATAAAGCCCCAGAACCAATTGCCCCCGCCGATATAACCAAGTGCATAAACAGTGACGTACTGCACAACCGACGCCGCCACAGCGAATGATATATCAATCCCCCCGGCAATCAGAACCACCACCAGACCAACCGCAAAGATGATATTGATCGCACTTGCGTTCAGCAAATTGGCAAGGTTCACCAGCGTCAGGAATTGATCCGTACCAATGCTTAGCCCGACACAGACAATGGCCAGAACCACCAAAAGAATGGCTTCGGTCGGATTATTGCGAAAGAAATTACGCAAAAACAGCCCCCTCAATTTCAGAAATTGTCGTTGATCGGGGGTCATATTCCCCAATGAATTCGCCACCCGCCATGTGGATCACACGGTCAGAATTAAAATAGGCCTCGGGGATTTCATCCGAGATCATCAATATCGCCAAACCCTGATCGGCCAGCTTGCGAACGATTTCAAATATCCCGGCGCGCGCGCCAACATCGACCCCCACGGTTGGCGCGTCCAGTATCAGCAGCTTTGGTTTTGTCGCCAGCCATTTCGCCAGCACAATACGCTGTTGGTTGCCCCCCGACAGGGTGGTGACCGGGTCAGTTGGTTCACCAATTTTTACCGCAAGATCGTCAATCCAACTGCGGACGGTCTTGTCCTTTTTGCTGGATGAAATTAGCCCAAACCTATCAAGAATACTGTCCAGAACCGGCAAGACAATGTTGTCTGCAATTGATTGCGGCTGCACCAAGCCCAATGTCAGTCTGTCTTCTGAAACATAAGCCACACCCGAATTGATCGCATCCCGGTTTGAACGGAACCTGACAGGCGCGCCGTTCAGAATTATTTCACCTGACCCCGGTTTGGTCATGCCAAACAATGCATGGCCCAATTCAGTGCGCCCTGCCCCGATCAGGCCGGTAATGCCAACGACTTCGCCCTGACGAACGGTCAGGTCTATATTGTTAAATTCACCTTCGCGGGTCAGGTTTTTCACTTGTAAAACCACCGGGGCCTTACTGCGATCCTGTGCGGCAACAACACTGTCAAACGTGTGACCGGTCATCAGTTCGGTCAGGTGTGACTGGGTCATACCGTCGGTGTCATAAACGCCGACCAGCCGACCATCACGCAGAACCGTAACACGGGACGATATTTTCAGAACCTCAGCCAGACGGTGGCTGACGAAAACAACAGCCACGCCTTCGCTGGACAGCTTGGCCACGATGGCCAGCAGTTTTTCGGTTTCCGATTGGGTCAGGGATGCGGTCGGTTCATCCATGAAAACCAGTCTGGCGTCCCCAACCAGCGCACGGCCCACGGCAACGATCTGACGTTCGGCAACCGACAGGGTATGAAGCGGTGCCTCTAAATCCAGATCAACACCCAGACGGGTCAGTACCTCGGCCGCTTTTTTGCGCAGGGTGGCGTGGCGCGCTATCCTTGGAACGTTACCCAGCATCCCTTCAAACGCAATATTTTCAGCCACCGACATCAGTGGGAAAAGCGCCAGATCCTGCCAGATCACATCAATGCCCAGCTTGCGTGAAATTGTTGGTGTGATTGCGCTTAGCTTTTGGCCGAAAATTTCAATTTCGGCCCCGGCATCCGGTTGGTAAACCCCGGTAATAATCTTGATGATCGTGCTTTTGCCACAGCCGTTTTCACCAGCCAAACAGTGAACTTCGCCGGGCAGGACCTCAAACGAAACATCATCCAATGCGGTTACGCCGCCGAATGTTTTGGTCACATGGCGGACCCGGATCGCGGGCACGACCTGCCCAGATGGGTTATCAAGTGGTTGGTTCACGCCCCGGACCCCGGCCTATTCCATATTTGTGTGATTGGCGCGCATTGCATCAGCCGTGATGCCAAGCTTGTCGATCAGCTTTAAGATCATCACTTCAAACAGGATGAACAACGCACCTTCGTACAAGGACCCCATCGGCAGTACGGATGTTTTTTCTTCACCCTGATCATCGGCCATTGTCTGGGCCGGCAGGGTCAAAACAAAATCGGCGTAATCTGCGCCACGCCCTTCGGGCTGTGCGGTGATAAACAGGATATTCGCGCCGGCCTTTTTGGCGACATTCAACAGGGCCAGACCGGTTGAAATTTCACCCGGACCAATGGTGACGATGAACAGATCACCCTTACCAACCGGCGGGGTGTTCATGTCGCCCTCTACCGCGACCTTCAGGCCCATATGGTACAGGCGCATGGCAAAGCCCATAATCTGCAATTTTTCCCGCCCCCCGGCAAAAACTACGATTTTGTTCGCCTTGGCGATCATTTCATTTGCGGTGTCAACATCGGCGTCATTAATGCGTTCAAACACGCCGCCAAGTTCTTTGATAGCGCCCTGATAAAGGTTGGTCATCTGCTTCGCCCCCGTTGGTGGCCCAAGACGGGCACATTATTATTCTATAAATTCAAAAAATGTGTGAGTGGTGGACTTTGCCGAATTGGTATCTGGCGGGCCGCTTTCGCAGGGCGGCCCGCCATAGTTTTTAATCAGAGACCAAGATCAGCCAGACCGTCAACTGTGTCCGCGTTAATCGCGATCAGGTTGTCGGTGATGATGTCTTTGCCAGCCATATCAGGGCTAACAACACCAAGACCTGTGATCTCGGTGCCTTCACCGATTTCAACACCGTCAATCAGCATACGGCCCATGGTTACGAAAACACGGCCAGCTTCGGCAGGGTTCCACATAAAGCCACCAGAGATCGCACCGGATTTAACCAGCTTGCGGCCCTGACCAGGTGAAAACGGTCCAAGCACGTGAACCTGACCAATCATGCGGCGTTCTTCAATGGCGCGACCTGCACCGATTGGACCCTGACTACCAAACGCCAGGAAGCCCTTAAGGCCCGGATTTGCAGCCATCAGGTCAAGCGCGGTTTTGCGGCTGTCATCAACACTTTCAGCAACGCCGTAACGTTCACCGATCAGCTTCATGTCAGGGTAAGTTGCCGCAATATATGCATTGGCAAAGTCGGCCCATGCATTGTGCAGTGGCACAGTCAGTGAACCAACGAACATTGCATATTCACCAGCGCCACCCATTTTCTGGGCCAGCAGTTCAGCATGTGTTTCACCGAAACCTTTTGCCGATGCCAGTTCAAAGTCCCAGTCAACGTTGCTTAGGCCGGGGCCTTCGTGGGCAACAACCTTGATACCTGCCGCCATTGCTTTGGCCAATACTGGCTCAAGTGCGGCTTCGTCATTTGGGACAACACCGATGATGTCCACGCCTTTGGCGATCAGATCTTCGATGGCACGAACCTGCAAGGCGGGGTCGGCACTTGTTGGCCCGATCATAGTTGCGTCGATACCCAGTTCGGCACCTTTTTCGTGAATGCCGGTTTCCATTGCATTAAACCATGGAATACCGCCAATTTTGACGACAACACCCATTGTTGGTTTATCCTGTGCGGCCGCAGCTGTCAGGCTGCCGGCCACAATCGCCGCGCTAAGAAGCGGGCTAAGAAAACGTTTAATCATTTCAATCCTCCCAATCGGACACTGCCGCGTTTGTACGCGGCATCCATTACAATCGATTGTGCAGTTCAGTGGTCAACGCCCCTACAAATGAGTGCCCGCCCATGGGCAGACATCGGGAAAGTAGTTGGGTTTATTTTGCACAATCGATGTTGTTAACTGAAACTAGAATTGACAATCTGTCAAGAAGAATGGAAATATTAATTGTAACAGGGGTGCCCGTATGGAAAATATTTCTAAAAAAACAACCATTTATGATATTTCCAAATTGACCGGGGCCTCCCCTTCTACGGTTAGTGCGGCCCTTAGTGGCACATGGCGATCCAGAAGAATCAAAGAAGCCACCGCCTTAAAAATCCAACAGGTCGCACGCGAAAACGGCTATACCCCCAATCTGCAGGCACGCGGCCTGCGCAAGGCCCGGTCCGGTCTGGTGGGGATGATTGTTCCGGCGCATACCAACCGCTATTTTTCGACCCTGTCCAACGCGTTTGAGGCAGAGGCGCGCGCGCGCGGCTTATGCCCGGTCATTGTCAGCACCCTGCGTGACCCCGAAGAAGAACGGCGCACGGTTGAAACCCTGATTTCCTATGCCATCGATTCCCTGTTTGTGGTGGGCGCCACAAACCCGGACGCCATCAGTGATCTGTGTGCTTCGGTAAACATCAAACAGGTCAATCTGGATTTGCCCGGCACCAAGGCACCATCAGTCATCACAGATGACTATTGGGGCGCGCGAATTTTGACACAGGAACTGTTGCGCTCAGTCAAAAAACATGGCGGCGGCGGGGAAGATGACCCTGTATATTTCATCGGGGGCTTTCAGTCGGACTATGCCACCGACCAACGGATAAAGGCGTTCAAGGACGTCATGAAAGAAGAACGCGGTGGCGTGCCGGATAACCATATTTTCGCAAATAGTTATGATCCCAATGCATCCACCCTGGACGCGGAAACCATGTGCAAACTGGAAGGCGGCCTGCCCAGCGGCCTGTTCGTCAATTCAACCTTCGCGTTCGAAGGTGTTCTGCGATACTTTTCCAAACTTCCAAGGGAAGATTTTTCGAAAATTTCCGTTGGCTGTTATGACTATGACCCGTTCGCGTCTTTTATGCATTTTCCGGTGATCATGGTGCGCCAGAACGTTCAGGAAATGATGAAAGAGGCGTTCATCATTATGGAAAACGGCGCGCTTGAACCAAAGGTCACAGAGATCAAGCCAACCCTGATACAGCCCCGAACCATGCCAGAGGCACGATAATATCAGGCGGCCTGACCGGGTTTTTTGCCCAGAATGATCATGCTAAGGATTTCGTCATCGGTCACGTCTGTGACGTTTTCGGTTCCCACCAATTTGCCGTTTTTCATAACACTGATCCGGTCACACAGGTCCATCACATCATGGATATCGTGGCTGATCAGGAAAATCCCGATACCGTCGGCCTTTAGCTGATTGATCAGCTCGGCAACCATTTCGGTTTCCTGCGGACCAAGGGCGGCTGTTGGTTCGTCCATAATCAGGATACGGGCGTTGAAATACACCGCGCGGGTAATCGCAACTGATTGTCGCTGACCACCGGATAAGGCCGCAACCGGCGACGAAAAATTATCAAAATTAGGGTTCAGACGGCCCATGATTCTGCGGGTCTCGGCCTCCATCGCGTCGTCATCAACAAGGCCAAACTGATTGACAATCTCGCGCCCCAGAAACAGGTTCGACGCCGCATCCAGATTATCGGCCAGCGCCAGCGTCTGATAGATAGTTTCGATATTATAGGCCCGCGCATCGCGTGGGTTATTGATCGTCGCCTGTTCACCATCCACATAGATTTCGCCAGAATCGGCCTGATAGGCCCCTGACAGAACCTTGATCAGGGTTGATTTTCCGGCCCCGTTATGGCCCAGCAATCCGACCACTTCACCGGGGTAAAGATCAACACTGACATCATCAACGGCTTTGATCCCGCCAAAGGACAGGTGAATATTTTTCATTTCCACCAGGGGTGTTTTCTTGTCCATAATCTTTCCCCTACAGACCGGCGCGGCGGCGGTACGTGATATCAACCAGCACAGCCAGAACCAAAACCACACCAACAACAATTGATTGCAGCGGCGCATCCACCCCAACCATCGCCATACCCGATTGCAATGACTGCATGATGACAGCCCCAATAATTGCCCCGTGTATCGTACCAATACCACCCGACAGGGCAGTACCCCCGATCACAGCCGCGGCAATCACCCGCAGTTCATCCAGAACCCCCAGATCATTACCAACAGACCCAAGGCGCGCAGATGCAATAACCGATGCAATCGCCGTTAATGCGCCCATCAACGCAAACACTTTCACGGTTAGCATCCGGGTGTTGATACCCGACAGTTCTGCCGCATCCGGGTTACCGCCGGTCGCAAAAACATACCGACCAAAGCGCGTGCGCTTGGCCACAAACGTCATGGCCACACCAACCAACAACAAAATGACCACCGGAATGGCGATGCCATGGGAAATGAACAGCCCTTCCGCCGGAATTTCCATATCGCGGGCCGCCGCATAACGCTTTACCGCGCCCTTTGGCAGGGGATAGGCGTTCATCACTATAACAAAGCCCATAATAATAAATGTGGCGATCCCACCCAGTGAATATTCGGCCCACAGGGGTTTTGGGGTAAAGCCATGCTTGGCACGCCGCCGTCTGCTTTGGATCATCATCACCAGGGCTGCAACGGTCGCAAGAACGCCGAATGTCCAGCTTAGGGTGTCACCCAATGTGCCCTCGGACCCGCCGCCCAACAGGCGGAATGTGGTGTCCACCGGGGCCACGGTCTGGCCCTGCGTCACCCACCAGGCCGCGCCACGCCAAACCAGCAGACCGCCAAGGGTCACAATAAAGGCCGGCACCATCAGATAGCCGATGATCCAGCCCTGAAACGCCCCCACCACGGCGCCAAGTGAAACACCGGCGAAAATGGTGATGATCCAGATGCTCCAGTGCCCAAGGCCCAGATATTGCGGCAAGATATGCACCTGCAGGGTGCCCATGATCATGCCAATAAAGCCCAACAGCGCCCCGACCGACAGGTCAATGTGGCGCGTCACGATCACAAAGACCATGCCCGTGGCCATCACCGCAACGGATGCGGTCTGGACAGACAGATTAAACAGGTTGCGCGGTGTCAGAAAACGCCCGCCCGTGAACAGGTCAAACACAACCCACAGGGCCACAAGGGCACCAACCATACCAACCAGCCGCAGGTCTATTCCGATCGCTGCAACGAAGTTCTTGATCGATTTATTCATGTCATTTCCCACAGACGCCAGACATAACTATTCGGACGGCCCGAAATCGTACCAGCAACATACCCAAATTTATTTGAAATGAAAGTTCCCCCCTCGGCGTACCGAAGGGGGAGGGGTAACCTTAGTTACAAGCGGCAACAGTTGCGCCGGCGCAAAGTTTGTCTTTTGCGATCCAGCCTGCGTCGATAACATCGTTCAGGTTGTCAACAGTCACAGGAACTGGTGCCAGGAACGTTGCAGACATTGTTGTGCCCGATGGGGATGTCCAGGACACCGCACCGTCAACATCAGCGTTCGCAGTACCCGCGGCCAAAGCAGCGGCGATTTCACCGGCTGCTTTACCCAGTGCGCGTGCGTCTTTCCAAACCGAAACAGTCTGGGTGCCAAGGGCAACACGGTTCAGCGCGGCGTGATCGCCGTCCTGACCGGATACTGGAATACCTTCCATGCCCTGCGCTGTAAGGGCGGCAACAACACCACCGGCAGTACCGTCGTTTGATGCCACAACAGCGTCAACTTTGTTGTCTTGTGCTGTCAGGATCTGCTCCATGTTGCGCTGCGCGTTTGCAGGCAACCAACCGTCTGTATAAGCCTCGGCAACGATCTTGATTGTGCCGGCATCGATTGCAGCCTGCAGAATTTCCTGCTGACCACCGCGCAGGAAGTCTGCGTTTGGATCAGTTGGCGAACCTTTAATCATCACATAGTTACCGGACGGCTGGGCCGCCAGAACGGCGCGGGCCTGCATGCGGCCAACTTCTACGTTGTCGAATGTCAGGTAGTATGCGCGTGAATCTTCGATCAGACGATCATAGGCAATCACAGGAATGCCTTCGTCAGATGCCGCACTAACAGCCGGGCCCATTGCCGACGCGTCCTGCGCCAGAATGATCAGGGCATTTGCGCCACCAGCGATCAGGCTTTCGATATCCGAAAGCTGCTTGGCGGATGAGCTTTGCGCATCAGCCGAAATATAAGATGCACCGGCTGCTTCCAACGCGGCAACGATTGCCGCTTCGTCAGTCTTCCAGCGCTCTTCCTGAAAGTTGGACCAGCTTACGCCAACAACCAGATCAGCAGCAACAGACATAGTCGCAACAGATGCGCTAAGCATCGCGGCTGCGATAAGTGTGAATTTTTTCATTTCTTCCTCCCAAGGGACAATTACGCATGACGAAAAACAGGAATCGCCATGTTGCGACAGTATGCGTCATTTTAATTTACTAATCAAATTAAATAACCTAACGTTCCGGTGTAAAATGCCCGGAAATTCGGAGACGCTTACAATTGGACGGTCAGGCACAACAATCAGACACCCGCAACACAGGAACTGATCAGGTTTTTGCGGCAATTCGGCAAGCGTCTTCTATTCCAAGAATTGATATCGCCAGGATGACCGGCCTTAGTCCGGCCACCGTTACCAGCATTACCGCCGATCTGATCAACAGGGGGCTGATCGAAGAAATCACCGCCCAAGCCCCGACAACGGCCCAAAAACAACGTGGCCGCCCACGGGTAAACCTAAAGGTACGCGGCGCGGCGCACCTGATCGCCGGAATGAAGCTGTCAGATAAGGCCGTTACTGTGGCCATTCTGGATTTCGAAGGCAATCAGACTGCCGATTTCACCGCCCCGACCGATGTGGCCACCCGATCAGCCGCCGATACGGCCGATTTCCTGCACGAAAGCCTGACACAGGCCCTGAAAGCGGCGGACCTGAAACTGTCAAACCTGTCGGGTATCGGGATTGGCATTACCGGGTTTGTTGATGCGTCCAGCGGCCATGTTCAATGGTCCCCCAACATTGTTGAACGTGACTACCCCCTGCGCGACCTGATGCGCACGAAACTTGGCCTGCCGGTGTTTATTGACAACGACGCCAATCTTGTCGCCCTTGCCGAACAACGGTTTGGCCTTGGCAAAAAGGCCCGCAATTTCATTGTTGTGTCGGTGGAACAGGGCGTGGGTATGGGCATTGTTATTGACGGCAAAATTTACCGGGGCTCGCACGGGCGCGGGGCGGAACTAGGCCATACCAAGGTTCACCTGGACGGTGCCCTGTGCCGGTGTGGTCAGCGCGGCTGTCTTGAGGCCTATGTTGGGGATTACGCCCTGCTGCGCGAGGCCAGCACAGCACTGGACCTGCAAACCAAAGGCAACGCCGATATTCAGATGGAATACCTGTTGCAAGAGGCCCGGTCAGGAAATGAACTGGCCCATTCCATCGTTCACCGGGCCGGGCGGATGTTTTCAATGGGGCTGGCCAATGTGGTGAATATTTTCGCCCCCGAACTGATCATCCTGTCCGGCGAACGAATGCAGCATGACTTTCTTTATGCTGACGGAATGATTGAAGAAATGAAAAAATCAATTGTGCAGGCCGGTGGCCCACCGCCCGAGGTCTGTGTTCACCAGTGGGGAAGCCAGATGTGGGCCAAGGGGGCCGCAGCCTTTGCCATTGACGGGATCGCAGAATCTGAACTGGCAAGGGCAACGTAAAATGCGACTGAAATTCATCACCACGCTGGCAGTATTCGGCGCGCTTTCTGCGCAGGCGGAACCGGCCTTTACCAACCGCGCGTCCCCTTTGGGCCTTAGCCACCAATACACCGGCGGTTGGGAACATTTTGTCGGCGGGGGGGTGGCCAGCTTTGATTGCGACGGTGATCTTTTGCCGGAACTATACGTGGCAGGCGGTGAAGCCCCTGCGACATTGCTGCGCAACACAACCCCATCACGGGGTGCTGAAATTTCCATGTCCCCCGACACGCCCACCCAACTGGCCATCACCGGTGTGACCGGGGCCTATCCGCTGGACGTTGACAGCGACGGACACCTTGACCTTTTCATCATGAATGCCGGTGAAAACCGCCTGCTTAAGGGTGGGCCTGATTGCACATTCACCCGCTTTGATGACCTTGGGTTTGACGGCGAAAACCGCTGGACCACCGCGTTTTCCGCCACATGGGAAGGTGGCAACACCCTGCCAACACTGGCCGTGGGCAACTATGTTGACCGCTCCGACCCCGATGGCCCGTTTGAAGCCTGCGATACCAGTTTTCTGATCCGCCCTGACGGGGCCGCCTATGGCGCACCCACCCCCCTGCCCCCCGGTTTTTGCCCCCTGTCGATGTTGTTTTCCGACTGGGGCCGAAACGGGCGTCAGGACCTGCGCGTCAGCAATGATCGCCACTACTTTGTGCGCAATGGCGGCGAACAGATGTGGGCGATGGAAGACCCCGTTCACCTTTATGGCAAGGCCGATGGCTGGGTTGATTATATGATCTGGGGCATGGGCATCGCCAGCCGGGACATCACCGGTGATGGCCTGCCCGAGGTTTTCCTGACCAGCATGGGTGACCAGAAAATGCAGATGCTCGACACCGGCAAACAGGGCCCCGCCTTTCAGGATGCAACATATGACCGGGGCACCACCGCGCACCGCCCCTACACCGGCGATGACGGGCGCCCGTCAACCGGCTGGCATGTGGAATTTGGTGATGTAAATAATGACGGGCTGGACGATGTGTTCATCGCCAAGGGCAATGTGGAACAAATGCCGGGGGCCGCGATGCAGGACCCCAACAACCTGTTGATGCAAACCCCGGACGGCAAGTTTAC